>CAIKNO010000437.1 GCA_903828805.1 uncultured Sandaracinus sp.
GTATATGAACTACTGGTGGATCCTTTGGGTCTATTTGATCTACACTTTCATCAAATTCACCCACGAGCTCGCCGCCGACCCGACCGAGCCCGGCGAGAGCGCGTACACGAAGGAGAACGTGCTCGAGGCCCCGGGGGCCAGGGTCTTGCGGAACGCGATCGAGATCCCGATGTCGTTCGTCTGGACCGAGCCCGTGGCGCAGGTCAGGCCGACGCAGTTCCAGATCCCATCGACGTCGCGGTTCGAGAAGCCGCCGTACGTCACCCGGGCGTCGGGATCCGACGAGCCCAGCGCGATGTACGAGTCCGGGGCGCTCGTGGTCGCGCTGACCAGCGCGAGCGAGGTGGGCGTCCCGTCGCCCTGCGCGACGATCGTGTTCGTCGTGACGTAGCTGCCCGTGACCGAGACCATGTTGTCCGGGTCGACGTTGCGCATGTAGTAGACGGTCTGCGTCGACGCGGTCCGGTTGGTCATCGTGACCTGGACCAGGATGAACACGCCCTCGTTGAACACCGAGTAGACCTGGTCGACGCCGATGCCGGCGACGCTGCCCGACCAGTACGTCGAGGCCCCGCCGCGCAGCCCGCAGATCCTCGGACGGCAGTCGGTGCGGGCGCCGGTGAAGTCGCCCACGATCCCGCGCTCGCCCATCAGGCGGCTGGTGAAATAGTCGACGCCGCCGACGTTCACGCCGAAGCCCTCCTCGGGCGTGCCGGGCACGAAGAAATCGCCCTTGAAATCAACCCAGCCGTCGTCCGCGGGGTTGGCGACGAACCCGCACGCGTTCGGGTTGTCGGGGTTGCGAGGATGCCAGCCGGCAGGCGGCGGGGTCGGGGTGCCGAACGAGCCCCAGTCGGTCGCGCCGACCTCGATCAACCGCGAGCGCAGGAACGACGAGGTCCCGACCGGATCGTAGAGGACCTCGCAGAAGGCATCGCAGCCCGCCGAGTCGACCGAGCGTCCGCTCCGCGTGCGCGGGCAGATGTCGCGGACGTTGGGCACGCCATCGCCGTCGCCATCCTGCGCCTGCGCTTGAATGGGCGAGAGGAACACCCACGACAGGCCGACGCACGCGAGGAGCGCGCGGCGCGCGAAGGCGACCGACGCCTGGGATCGGACCGAGCCGGTTCGTAGAGGCATGCCTAAGCCTACCGTGAACCGCACCGCCCTGGTCAAGTTCTGCCCCGGCCTCGCGTTGGGTTCGGGGCGGCCCCGACCGGAGCGGGGAGGCGTGACGCATGCACGGCGACCCCTTGGTGACGCCCCCGCCCCGCGTACACTCCCGGCATGCAGCTCGAAGCCCTCGACTCCTCGGCGTTCTCCGCGCGGCGCGCGCGGCTGCTCGACGCGCTCGGCACCACCGCGGCCTTGATCGCGGCCGGACGTCCGAGCCCCCGGCAGTACCGCGCGAACACGTTCCCGTTCCGCGCCGCGAGCCATTTCCTGTACCTCGTCGGACAGCACCTCCCGGACGCCTGGCTCGTGCTCGACGCGGGCGACGCGACGCTCTTCGTCGAGGCCCCCGCCGCGGACGACGAGCTGTGGCACGGACCGACGCCGGGCCTCTCCGACCTCGGGCGCGCCCTCGGCTGCGACGTGATGCCCCTGAGCGCTTTGCCCGCCCGGCTCGCGGGCCGCGCCGTCGCCACCCTGCCGGCGATCGACGCGCCGACCCGCGCGCGTCAAGCCGAGCTCCTCGGCCGTCCGGTCCAGGCCGGCGCGCTGGACACGCCGGAGGACGCGCGCCTCGCCGACGCGATGATCGCGCTCCGCCTGCGCCACGACGCCGCCGCCATCGCGTCCCTGCGGCGGGCCGCGCGCGCGACCGCCCGCGCCCACGAGGCCGGCATGCGGGCGACCCGGCCCGACGTCGCCGAGCACACGGTGCGCGCGGCGATGCAGGGCGCGCTGCTCGAGCTCGGGATGGGCGTCTCGTACGAGCCGATCATCACGGTGCACGGCGAGGTCCTCCACGCGCACGGCCACGGGCACGTGATGCGGGAGGGCGATCTGTTGCTGGCGGACGTCGGCGCCGAGACGCCCGATGGCTGGGCGGGGGACGTCACCCGCACGTGGCCCGTCGGGCGGAGGTTCAGCGCGACCCAGCGAGACGCCTACGAGCTCGTGCTCGCCGCGAACCGCGCCGCGACCGCCGCGGTGGCGCCCGGCGTGCGCTACCGCGACGTCCACCTCACCGCGTGCCGTGTGCTGGCCGAGGGGCTCGTGTCGCTGGGCATCCTGCGCGGCGATCCCGACGAGCTCGTGGCCGATGGCGTCCACGCGCTCTTCTTCCCGCACGGCGTCGGACATCTGCTCGGCCTCGACGTGCACGACATGGAAGACCTCGGAGACCGCGCCGGGTACGCGCCCGGGAGGACGCGCTCGTCGCAGTTCGGCCTCTCGTACCTGCGGCTCGACCGCGATCTGCAGCCGGGCATGGCGGTGACCATCGAACCCGGCTTCTACGTGGTGCCCGCCATCCTTCGGGACCCCACGCTGAGCGCCGCCGCCGGCGACCGCCTGGTCCGCGCCGCGCTCGAGCGCTTCGCCGACGTGCGGGGCATCCGCATCGAGGACGACGTGCTCGTCACCGAGACCGGCCACGACGTGCTCACGTCGGACATCCCCTCGAGCGTGGCCGACGTCGAGGCCTGCCGGGCGTGAGCGCGCACGCGGTGCGCTTCGGCTGGGCGCAGGTCGTGCTCGGCCTCGGACTTCTCGCTGCAGCCGGATGGCTCGGTGGACCGGCATGGGTGCTCACGTGGCCCTCGGTCGCGGTCATCGTCGTCGGGACGGGCTACCTCGGCCTCGGCCCCGGCGTGTTCGGCAAGCGCTCCGACGGCTCGCTCGGCTGGCCCCTCTTCGCGCTGCTCTTGCCGTACCACGCGGTCGCGTGGATGCGTCTGAGGTGGGATGCGCTCGTGCACCGCGAGCCCCTCTGGAACGAGGTCGCGCCGGGGCTCTTCCTCGGCCGCATCGTGCCGCCCGCGGCGATGCCTCCCGGCACGACGGTGGTCGTCGATCTGACCGCCGAGTTCGAGGTGTCCCCCGAGACCCGAATCAGCCGCGCGTACCACTGCCTGCCCGCCCTCGACACGTCCGTTCCGCGCTACGAGGAGTTCGCCGCGCTGGCGCGCGCCCTCGCCGCGCATCCCGGACCCATCTACGTGCACTGCGCGGCGGGACACGGGAGGAGCGCCGCCTTCGCCGCGGCGTTGCTCGTGACCCGCGGGCTCGCGACGGGCGCCGACGACGCCGAGGCCGTGCTGCGGCGGGCCCGCCCCGCCGTGCGACTGCACCGGGGCCAGCACGCGATGCTCGCCCGCTTCGCCGCGGAGTCCAGGCACGCGCCCGATCCGGACGCACAGGGAAGTTCCCTCGGTCCGGCTCGACCGCTATCCTGATGGCCCTTTCTCGGAGGCCCGGATGTCGCTCAGGATCGCAGGTGCGCTCGGATTCGCGTTGTCGTTCACGCTGACCCTCGCAGGGTGCAGCGAGTCTCGAACCCTCGATCCCGACGGCGCGGTGCCATCCGCCGATGCCAGCGGCTTCGACGGAGGCGAGACGGCCGACGCCGGCCCGACCCTCGACCCCGACTCGTCGACCATGATGGACGTCGACGGGAGCACCATGATCGACACCGACGGCGGCACCACGACGGAGATCGATGCCGCGCCGGGGGACCCCGACGGCGGGACCGTCGTCGAGCTTGACGCGGGCCCCTCGTGCGGCCTCGAGGGTCTGGCGTGCTGCGCGGGTGACGTGTGCGACGCGGCCTCCTTCTGCTCGGGCGGCCTCTGCATCGGTTGCGGCGGCGCGGGCGAAGCCTGCTGCGCGCTCGGCGCGTGCGAGGGCGGCGGCTGCTGCACCGGGGGGACGTGCACGGGCAGCGGCTCGATGTGCCCGAGTGGCGGCACCTGCGGGGGAGGATCGTGCGGCACCTGCGGCGGCCCCGGGCAGAGCTGCTGTCCGGGCAACGCATGCACCGCGGCCTCGACCACCTGCACGGGCGGCGGGGTGTGCGCGCTCTGCGGAGGCCCCGGTCAGCCCTGCTGCAGCGGCGACGTCTGCTCGGCCGACCTCGCGTGTGCGGGCGGCGTGTGCGCCTCGTGCGGCGGCCCCGGGGAGCCCTGCTGCGCCGGCGACGCGTGCGACAGCGGGTGCTGCGACCCGTCGGCGGACCGCTGCGTCACCGTCGGGGCGACCTGCGCGGGCATCGGCACCTGCGGGGCGGCCGGGACCTGTGACGTGTGCGGCCTGCCCGGCACGCCTTGCTGCGCGGGCGACACCTGCCAGGGCGGAGGCTGCTGCAACGCCGGGAGCTGCGTGCCCTCCGGCACGCCGCTCGGCGCGACCTCGGTGTGCAACGACGGCGCGTCGATCGCGTGTGGGATGCCCGGCGGCCCCTGCTGTGACGGCACCGGATGCGGGGGCGGTGGATGCTGCATCCGCGACGTCTGCGTCGCCGCCGGCAGCACCTGCCCGGGCACGATCCGCACCTGCTCGATGGGCGCATGCGCGGGCGGCGCGGGGACGACGCCGTGCGGCACCGCGGGCGCGGCATGCTGCTCGGTGATGGGCCCCGACTACTGCACCGGGCCGGACCTCGCCTGCGTCTTCACCGGCGGCGGCGGACGTTGCCAGACGCAGTCGTGCGGCGGACCGGGCGAGCCCTGCTGCACCGGCCAGGCCTGTGATGCCGGCGGCTGCTGCGCCGGCGACACCTGCGTCGCGAACGGGGGCACGTGCCCGGCCGCGTCCGGCGGCGGCGCCGGAGGAGGCACCTGCGTCGACGGCGCGTGCGACAGCGGGTCCTGCGGCAGCATCGGCGGCGACTGCTGCGGCACCGGCCTGGGGTGCACCGAGTCGTACTCGATCTGCATCAGCGCCACGTGCATCCTCTGCGGCGGTCGGGACCAGCGGTGCTGCGGCACCGAGTGCGTGACGCCGTACGAGCCCGCCCCCTCGATGGAAGGCGGCGCCACCGTGTGCCGCTGCCGCGTGCCCTGAGCGGGACCTCGGAACGACCCTGCACACCGGGCCTCTCTCCGCACGACGGAGAGGGGCCCGGACTCGTTTGGGGCCGATTGCGCCCGGGCGCCGGACGCGGTACCGCGCCGCGATGAGCGACCCGACGGCCCCGAGCCCCACGCCCTTCCCGCGTAGCTTCTACGTCGCCAACGGCATCGAGCTGTTCGAGCGGCTCGCGTTCTACGGCGTGTACGTCGTCCTCTCGGTGTACCTGACCAGCGTCGTCGGGCTCGACGACGTGACCGCCGGCGACGCCATGGCGCTGTACGCGTTCTTCCGCCTCGGACCGCTGCTCGGCGGGGTCATCGCCGACCGCATCGGCTTTCGCGCCGCGCTCATCGCATCGCTCGCCACGTACGTCGCGGGCTACGCCGTCCTGCTCGTCGCCTCGACCGCGAACGAGGCCCGGCTCTCCATCGTGCTCATCGGCCTCGCCGGCGCGCTCTTCAAGCCGATCATCACCGGCACGGTCGTCCGCACCTCCCCCGAGGGGCGGCAGACCGAGGGCTTCGCGATCTTCTACCGGATCGTCAACGCCGGAAGCGTCGTCGGAAAGACGCTGACCTACGCCGTCCGCGTCAGCGTCTCGCTGCGGCTGGTGGTCGTGAACGCGGTGCTCGCGAGCATCGCCGCCGTCGGCCTCGCCGCGTGGGTGTTCAAGGAACCGAACGGGTCCCCGGCGCGCGCGGCCGAGGCCTCCGCGGGCGGCGACACCGCCAAGAAGCCGGGCATCGTCGCGTCCTTGCGTGGCGTCGGCTCGGCGCTGCGCGACGTCCGGTTCACCGGCGCCCTCGTGCTGCTCAGCGGCTTCTACTTCATGGCCGAGCAGTTCTATCAGACGTTCCCGAAGTACGTGACGCGCCACATCGACGCCGACGCGCCTCTCGAGTGGGTCACGCTCGTCAACCCTCTGTTCATCGCGCTCTTCCAGTCGCAGGTGACCGCGCGCACGCGCGCCCTGCCGCCGCTGACCGCGATGGTGGCCGCGATGTTCGTCGGCTCGGCCTCGATGTTCCTGATGGGGTCGCTGCCCGGGCTGTGGGGCGCCTGCGTGTCGTTCGGCGTGTTCGCGTTCGCCGAGATGATCTTCGCCCCCCGCTTCTACGACTACGTCGCGCGCTTCGCGCCGCGGGGCCAGGAGGCGACGTTCATGGGCCTCACGGTGCTGCCGGTGGCGATCGGCGGAATTCTCGGCGGCCTCGTGTCCGGCCGCATGATCGCGGCATATCTCCCGGCCGAGGGCGTCCGTTCGCCGTTCACGATCTGGACGACCTACGCCCTGTGCGGCCTCGGCTGCGCGCTCGCGATGGCGGTCTACCACCGGCTCGTGCGGGCGACCGCCGCCGCCGCCTGAGACCCCCGGAGGCGACGCGCCGGGGGCGCTTCGTCAGGGACACCACCCGGCCTCCGAGCGGTCGACGCCCGGGGCGCAGAGCGACTCGGGCGCGTGATCGTAGTGCGCCTCGACGAACGCGCGCATCGAGGGCAGGTCGACGCACGTCGCCACGTAGGTGTGCTCCCACGCGACGAGCGCGACCGGCCACTCGAGGGTCGGGTCGGGGACCACGACGAAGCGCGCCGGGGACGCCTCGAGCCGGCACAGCGGGTCGGGACCGTGCTCGGCCACGAGCGTCGCGAACGCGCCCGTGATCTCCGGGCACGCGCCCTCGCATCGGTACGCCATGACGATGCCGCCGTGCTCCATCGAATGGATGAGAAATCCCCAGGGGATCGGCGCCTCGTGCACGCCGTAGGACGCCCACACGGGATAGTGATCGCCCGAGCTCGGAGGGTCGTCGGGCAGCGTGAGCTCCGAGCACGTGGGCACGTGCGTCGCCGAGACCGACGGAGTGTCGATGAGCCTTACGGTGCACGCCTCGTACGGCGCGAGCGGCACGGCGTCCGGATGCAGGACCGTCTCGACCGACCCCGGGGCCGCCGTGCACCCGAGCAGCGCGAGCGCGGACGCCGCCGCCCCGAGCCACGCGCCTCCGGTCGCACCGGGTCCGGAACGAGACCACGAGAGCACGGCGGCCCTCTCCAAGAGGGCGAGGGGCAC
>CAIKNO010000438.1 GCA_903828805.1 uncultured Sandaracinus sp.
CCGCAATCGGTCGCGTCGTTCCTCGGACCCGGACGTTGCCTCCACCGAGATTTCCAGCAACTGCGCAAGCTCCGTCCACCGCGACTGCGCTCGGAGAATGGGCAGCAGAATCTCCGTCGCCACCGCGCGGTGATCCTCGAGCCGCGCGATGCGCATCAGCGCCGCGACCGTGGCCTCGTGGCCGTCCACTTGCTCGAGGATCTGACGATGCGTCTCGATGGCTTCCGGAACGTCATCGAGTTCCCGCTCGAGGATCTCCGCTGCGTGATGCAGCAGTGCGACTCGCTCGGCGATCCCCTCGACCATGCCCGCGCGAAGGCGAAGGTTCGCCAGGAGTTCGGGCCACATCGCTTGCCGCTCGTAGAGTCGCGCCAGTGCCGAGATGGCCGCCGGCTCTCCAGGACGGTCCTCGAGCACCCGCTCGAGCGCAGACACCGCGAGCGCGGGCTGACGAAGAAACTCCTCCGCGAGCGTGCCGAGGCGTAGCCCAAGTTCGGCGCGGGCTTCCGGGTCCGCCGACCCTTCGATCCGTCTTGCCAGCACCTCGGCGAGGGCTCCGTGCTCGTTGGCGTCGACGAACAGTCGGTCGAGGCTCTCGAGAGAGACGTCGTCGCTCGGGTCTTCAGCGAGGGCGAGCCTGTAGGTCTCCACCGCGGCAGCGCGGTCGCCGACCAGTTCCTCGAGGACGGCCGCCGCGCGGCGCAACCAGTCCCCGCGTTCCACGGGATCGTAGGACTTGGACACCTTGCGACGCAGGACGCTCACGAGGCCGTCCCAGTCGCCCACCATCGTGTGCAGGCCCTCCAGCGAATCCAGCGGCCCGACATCGTCGGGGTCCTGCGCCAGCAGTCGCTCGTAGGTCTCGATCGCGGCCCGCGGATCGCCTCGACGCTCGTCGTGAATATGTGCGACCGTCGTCAACCACCCCGCGATGGCGACCCGGTCGGTCGAATCACGCACGGCCGCCTCGTAGGCGGCGACGACGTCGCCCCATCGACCGAGTTCTGCCCCGAGTCGATCGACGTCGCTGCGGGCCTCGTCGTTGCCGGGCTCGGCGACGAACGCACGCGCCGCGGCGTCGAACGCGAGCGCCAGATCGCTCCCGCGCTCCTCGTGCTGTCGGGCGACTTCTCGAAGCAACCGCGACCGCTCAAAGGGATCGGATTCGAGGGCGGCCTGCGCCTCGAGCACGGCCACCCGCTTCTTCCACTGGTCGGTCGCCAGATAGACGGGCTCGAGGATCGACACGATGCGCGCCTGATGCTCCGGCGAAACCACGAGCGCCTCCAGCGCCGCGACCGCGGCCGCATGGCGCGGCTCTTCACGGGTCACTTCCTCGAGAAGATCGATGGCCCCGGTGATGTCCTCCAACTGCTTCGCGAGCAGCCCACCGAGTCGGCACTTCAAGTCGCGCGCGTCGCCCGGCCGCTCCGCGAGCTCAATCCGCGCGCGCAGCAGGTCGGCGAGGTCGTTCCACCGTTGGCCCGCGACGTAAAGCGCCTCGAGGCTCTCGACCGATTCCTGGTGTCGCGGGTCCTCCACGAGGACCTCGCGGAACGCCTCGATGGCACGCGCCGGGTCGCTCTTTCGATCCCGAAGCAGGACCGCCGCCCTCGAGAGCAGGTCCACCCTCTGCGCGTCCGTCGCGGCCTGCGCCGCCTGCCCCTCGTAGAGGCTCAGAAGATCGTCCCACTTCTCGCGGCTCCGATAGATGCCTTCGAGCGCCAGGAACGCGGCCTCGTCATCCGATGCGAAGCGGAGGATCTGCGCGTAGACGCCCGCGGCCTCGTCGGGCGAATTCGTCTTCTCTTGGAACAGTTGCGCCGTCTGACGGGCGAGTCTGAGCGTCACGTCGTCATCGACGCCGACCTCCTCGAGCGCACTTCGGAACGCCGCGGCCAGGCGATCCCATCGTTCCGTTGCACGCGCGAGACGCGACAGCGTCTCCCACCCATCTTCATCCCGCGGGTCCTCCCCAAACGCACGTGCGTAGTGCGTGAACGCCGCGTCCAGGTCCTCGAGGCAGTCCTCGTGCACCTGCCCAATCCGATGGAGTAGCCCCTTGCGGTCGTCGAGATCCGACGTCTCGAGCAATCGTGCCTCGAGGGCCTCGACCACCCGAGGCCAGTCGAGTCGCTGCAGGAAGATAGGCTCGAGGATGGCCGCGGCATCCGCCCGGTGCGGCCCCTCCGCCTGCATCAACTCCACCAGCGATTCGACCGTGGGCGCGTGGGGCGCGCCGAACCCGAGCGCATCACGGAAATGCTCGATGGCGCCCGACGAATCGCCCAGACGCGTCTGGCACAGGACCCCCAAGCGATGATGCAGGTCCGCCGGCGAACCCACCCCGTGAGCCAGCATTCGCTGGTACACGCTGCACACGTCGTCCCATCGCTCCCCCGCGGTGTAGATGCGGGCCAGGCCGTCGTAGGCGATCGCGCTCGCGGGCGCCTCCGACACGACACGTTCCAGCGCATCGATGGCGCCCTGGGAATCGCCGAGTTCCGTCTCGCACAGCGCGGCCTCGCGAAGCAGCCAGCCGGTCCGCTCCGCTTGCGGCGCGATCTCGGCCTTCGTACGCAGAACGTTCAGCAGCGACCGTTGGTCGTTCGCCCCGATGAAGATCTGCTCGAGCGCATCGAGGGCAGACGCATGATCAGGCTGCTGCTCGAGGACCTTCTCGTAGTACGCCCGAGCGAGCGCGACGTCGCCGAGGTGGCGGCGCGCGATATCGGCCACCGAATACAACGCGGCGATCGAAAGTTCGGGGTCGCTGACGTCGGGCGCCGCCTTTCGAAGGAGCGCCACGAGTTCAGCCCACCGCCCTGTCGCTGCAGCGAGGCGGGAGACCTCCGCCATCCAGTGCCCCGCGTCGGGTTCAGCGAGGCCTGCAAGGAACGCCTTCGACGCAAAGTCGAAGGCGCGCTTGGCATCATCGAGCCCGTCCTCCGCAACCGCGACCGCGCGCTTCAGAGCCGCGAGCGCCTCCCCCGGATCATCCGACGTCGACAGGGTCTCGAGGGTGTCGATCAGCCCGCTGTAGGACGCCTGGGCCTCGAGACGGGGCCGGAGCACCCGCGCGGCGGCCAGACGTTCACCCTGCTCACCCGAACGCAAGAGTTGCTGCAAGGCCGCGATCG
Source organism: uncultured Sandaracinus sp. (assembly GCA_903828805.1). Classification (GTDB taxonomy): domain Bacteria; phylum Myxococcota_A; class Polyangia; order Polyangiales; family Sandaracinaceae; genus Sandaracinus. Next base: position 3,141 of record CAIKNO010000438.1, read on the forward strand.
CCCCTTCGTGGGTGGGCAGGACCTCGAGAACCTCGGCATACGCATCGATCGCGCGTTCGCCTTCGCGTGTGCGCGTTCGCATCAACTCCGCAGCGTGGAACCGCAGGGCCGCTCGTTCCGCCGCACCCGTCGCGAGCCCATGGATGACGGTCAGAACCTCGATCAGTTCGTCCCACCGCGCCGCCTGCTCCAGCAGGCGGGCGAGCGCCGCGAGCGCCCTGCCGTCCGGGCCGAAGCGCCTGACCGCTTCGTCGTAGGCGAGGATGGCGCTGTCGCGATCGTTCAACCTCGTGTCCCATACCTCCGCGATCCGCAGGGCGAGATGTTGACGCTCGGTGTCCTCCGAGGCGCACGCCTCACGCGCCTGAAGCACGCCGATCAGCGATTGCCAGTGCTCCTGTCGTTCGTGGAGTCGCTCCAGCGCGGCGAGCGCGGCGCCGTCGGTCGGGTCGGCGTGAACGCACTCTTCGAACACAGCGATCGCGCCCGCGTCGTCGTCGAGGGTCGTCTCGAGCAACTCTGCGAGGCGCCCGAGGATTCGCCGCCGCTCGTCGGCGTCGTCTTCGAGACGTGCCTGAAGGCGCAGGTCTTCAGCGAGCGATGCGAAGTCGTTTCGGCCGAGGTGAAGGCGTTCGAGCGCGCGTGCCGCCTTGAGGAGCGCCGGCGGATCATCCTGGGAGACCGACACGAGCCTTCGATACGCGGCCTCTGCACGTTCGGTGTCGCCGAGAAGATCATCCCAGAGGGTCGCGACCTCGAGCAGAAGTTCCGCTTGCAGCGACGGACGCTCGGAACACTCCGAGATGGCCTCCTCGAGCACGGCTCCGCGTCGAGCGTCTGCGCCCTGCATCCGGGCGAGGCGAGCCAGTTCGACGCGCGCATGTCCGTCTGAAGGATCGAGGGTCACGGCCCGTGCCCACGCATCGAACGCAGCCGTCGGATTCGCGTTCCGTTCCTCGTGCAGCGCTGCGATACGGGCGAGCAGACCGACGCGGGTGGTCGAATCGGAAGTCGACTCGAGCTGGACCTCGAGCACCCGCGCCAGCTGCGGCCAGGCCTCTCCGGCCTCGAGAAACGGCTCGAGCACAGCCGCTGCCCGGGCACGTTGGGAGGGCAACTCCAGAAGACGCTCCAGCGCACTCAGCGCGCCTTGATGAGAAGGTTCCAGCAGGAGCACCTGCTCGAACCTCTCCACGGCCAAGTCCGGCTCCGCCAGCCGCGACTCGTGAAGGCAGCCAATCCGGAAGGTCAGGTTCAGAACCTGCTCGGTCGACGCGGAACCAAGTTCCTGCTCGAGCAGGACCGCCAGCTCCTTCCAGCGCTCGGTCTTCTCCAGCAAGCGTTCCAACGCGCGACGGGATGAGGCGTGTGTTGGATCCAGCTCGAGGACGTCCCGGTAGGCCGGGATGGCACGCTCAGGATCGCCGATGAGTTCCTCGAACAAGAAGCAGACCTGCAGGAGCAGATCGAGCTTGGCGCCTGCATCGACCGTGTCGGCGATGCGCGTTCGGTACAGCAGTTGGAGGTCATCCCACCGCTCGCCGTTGGTACAAAGGTCCTTGAGGGCGAAGAAGCTTCGGTCGTTACCAGGGTCCGCGGCGAGCACGCGGCGGTGGAACGGCTCGGCGTCCTGGGGTCGGCCCAGGTTCTCGTCGTAGAGGGACGCGATCTTCTCCGCGAGTCCCGCGGCCTCGACCGGCCCGAGTTCCGACGCTTCCAGGGCCGTCACCAGCGCAGACGCGAGCGCTTCATGCGCCGCGGCGCGATCCGCGGCCTCGAACAACCGCGGCCAGACCTCGGCATCCGATGGATCGTCGAGAAACGCCGTTTCGAGCGCCCGGTAAGCGCTCGACGCATCGCCGGTGCGGACGAGGCAGACCTCCGCGACCCGCAACTGCAGCGCTCGACGCTCCGCAGCGTCGGCGGTGTGCGCGAGGCGCTTCTCGAGGAGCGAACGAAGCTTGACCCATTCCGCAGCGGCCTCGTAGGCCGACTCCAGCGCCGTGGAGGCTCGCTCGGCGTGCGCACCGTCGCTGAACGCAAGGGACTCGAGCGACTCGAGCACGCGAGGGTCGACCGGCGCCGACGTGGACAGCGGCACGAGTTCGTCCAGCGCTTCGGCGGGCGCGGTCAGGGGCCCAACCAGCAGCGCGACGAGACGCAACGTCAAGTCCTTGCGAACTCCGACTTCGTCCTCGGCGGCACGACGACGTCGAAGCACGTCCGCGAGTTCCGCAGGCTTGCCCAAGGCGGACGTCAGCCGGTCCAGCGCCACGAGCGCATCACGATCGCGCGGGTCGATCTCGAGCACACGTCGCCAGTGGTCGGCCGCGGACGAGGGGTCCTGCAGCGGCCCCTCTTCCAGTTTCGCCACGTCGGTGAACAGGACCCAGCGGTCTGCGTCGTCGCTGGAACGCTCGATCCGGCCGAGCAGCAGCGCGCGCAAGTCGGCCCACCGCTCACTCTCCCTCAGAAGACGCTCGAGCGAAGTCGCGGCGCCGGTGTCGGCCGGATCGGCATCCGCAAGCGCCCGCAAGTGAACGATGGCCAGCCCGCGGTCTCCCATGGACTCTTCGGCGATCCCGGCGATCGAACGATGCAACCACACCGACTCGTCGCTCGACGCCTCCGGCAATCGGTCCGAGAACGCCTGCACGAGCGAGGGCCACGACTTCGCGCGTTCCGCGCAAGCCCACAGCCGACCACGGGCGTCGGAATCGGTGGGAACCAGCGACCATGCGCTGAGTTGGTACCGGAACGCCCCTGCGGCATCGTGAAGGCGCTCTCCGACCAGCACGCGAAGCCGCTCGAGCACCTGGAGCCGCTCGGCCAGTTCATCGGCGCCCAGCGAGGCGAGCACGGCCTCGAGCAAGGCCGGCAGCCGGCTCCACTTCTCCTCACGTTCGTAGATGGCCACGAGTGCCCGCGCCGCCCGAACGTTGCCCGGGTCGCTGGCCAGCACCCTCTCGTAGCTGCGGAATGCGCGCTGCGGCTCGCCGATCTTCTTCTCGTACACTTCCGCAGCACGGAAGCTCAGGTCGACCTTCGCGGTCGAGTCCTCGGCGCGTTCGGCGGCGTTGCCGAACACTTCTGCCAGACCGTCCCAGTCGCGCTGAGCTCCGTAAAGCTCCTCCAGCCCGGCCCAGTCTCCCGCCGCCACGAACGACTCCCGAAGCGTGCGCAGCGCGCGTCCGTTCTTCGGGTCCAAATCGAGCAGGCGCCGCCACGCCTGGGCTGCGCGGCCCGCATCCTGGAGTTGTTCGCCGGCGACCGACCCCAGCTTGGTGAGCAGCTTCGCCTTTTCCTTGCCGTCGCTCTGCTGCTCGACGCGGCTCTCGAGAACGTCGCAGAGGACAGACCAGTCCTTCTCTCGCTCCGCCAGCTTCTCGAGGGCGTCCAGGGCCTCCCCGTGCGCCGGATCGTGCGCGAGCACCTCGCGCCAAAGCGCGATGGCATCGGCATGCCGATGAAGACGGTCCCCCGCGACCCGAGCCAACTCGATTCGCATGGCCTGGCGCGCGTCCGGGTCGGACGCGAGTTCAGCCTCTGCTCGCTGCATGTCGAAGAGCGGCTTCCACGCGCGCTTCTTCGTATAGATGTCCTTCAGCTGAGCTATCGCCTCGCGGTTCGTCGGGTCCTTCTCCACGACCAGTTCGAGGGGACGGGTCGCCTGGTTGTAGTTGGCAAAACGCTCGATCCACAAGCGGGCGATCCGCATGTAGAGCGAAGCCCGCAAGGCATCGTCCGGCTGGGCGTCGGCCTGTCGGTTCAGCACCTGGATGAGGTCGTTCCAACGACCCATCCCCTCGTAGGACTTCGCGAGCGCGCCGAGTGCCTCGGCATCGTCGGGGACCAGTTGAAGAATGGCGTTCCAGCCGTTGACCACCATCACGTCGAGTCGGAGGTGGTCCCGGTGCACGGCGACCATCTCACGCAAGAGCGCCACGCGCCGCTCGACATCGGCTGCCGGCAGCCCGTCGAGTTCGCCTTTCAGCACCTCGACGAGGGCGTTCCATTTCTCCGCCCCCCGGTACAGGATTCGGAGCTGCGCGCGGGCCTCGGCGTCATTCGGCTCGAGCCGCTGCACGGCCTTCCATGCATCGACGGCCCGGTCGTTGCCGCCGGACGCTTGCGCCACGCGCGCAAGTTCGCGGGCCAGTTCGATCTTCATCGCGCCGTCCTGCGCGACGCGCTGAGCATCGCCCAAGACAGCCACCCAGCGAGCCTGATCGCCCGTCGCGTGGAGGAACTCCCGATAAAACGCGAGCATTCCTGGATGCGCCGGATTGACCTTTCGGAGGCGGGCGAAATAGGGCTCTGCGTCGACCGGCGCCTGTCGAAAACGCCAATGAACCATCGCGAGCTGAAGCAGGATTCCCTGTTCGCTTTCGAGGGGCTGTCGCACGCGCAATGCGGAGTCGTACAGTTCGACCAGTCGGTCCCACTGCTCCTGGCGGGTGAAGTGCTCCACGAGGAAGCGCATCGCCTGGGCGTCCCCTGGAACGAGCTCGAGAACGCGGGCGTGGGCATCAGCG
>CAIKNO010000439.1 GCA_903828805.1 uncultured Sandaracinus sp.
GCCGGATGACGGTGCGTACGGGCCTGGACCGCATCGCTGCGGGGGATCCGGCGGTGTGCGCGCGGCTTGCCGGCCGCCGCATCGCGCTCTGCGCCCATCCCGCGAGCGTGGACGCGACGCTCCGGCATGCCGGCGAGGTGCTCACGTCGATCGGCGCGACGATCGTGGCGTACTTCGGACCCGAGCACGGCTACGGGGGCGAGGCCCAGGACATGATCGGGGTGGAGGGCGCACGGGCCCCGGACGGGGCGCCGATCCATTCGCTCTACGGGGCGACGTTCGCCGCGCTCTCGCCGCGCCCGGAGCAGCTCCACGGCGTCGACGCGGTGGTCGTGGATCTGCAGGACGTCGGCAGCCGCTACTACACGTTCGTGTGGACCGCGGCCCTGGTGATGGAGGCCGCGTGTGCCGCCGGCATCGAGACCCTCGTCCTCGACAGGCCCAATCCGCTCGGGGGCGTCCGGATGGAAGGGGCACCGCAGCGGCCTGGATTCCGCTCGTTCGTCGGGCTGCACGACGTCCCGGTGCGCCACGGCCTGACCATCGGCGAGGTCGTCTCGATGGTCCGGCACCTGCGAGGGCTCGACCCCGCGGCGCTGACGGTCGTCCCGATGGAAGGCTGGGACGCGTCGTCGACCTTCGAGGCGACGGGGCTTCCCTGGGTCTTGCCATCCCCCAACATGCCGACGGTGCAGACGGCCAGGGTCTACCCGGGTGGGTGCTTGCTCGAGGGCACGCATCTCAGCGAGGGGCGCGGGTGCACTCGACCCTTCGAGATCGTCGGTGCGCCCTGGGTCGATGGTCGCGGCCTCGCCGCGGACCTGCGCATCCCGGGGGCCGTGCTCCGACCGCTGACGTTCGTGCCGACCTTCCACAAGCACGCGGGTCAGGTGTGCGGGGGGGTGCAGGTGCACGTGACCGACGACGCGCGCTTCGAGCCGTACGGCGCCTACGTGCGCTTGCTCGCGAGGCTGAGGGCGCAGGGCGGGGCCCGCTTCACCTGGCGCACCGAAGCGTACGAGTTCGTCGACACGATCCCCGCGATCGACCTGTTGACGGGCGGTCCGGAGGTGCGCGAGACGATCGATGCCGGCGGGGACGTCGAGGCGCTCCTCGAGGCGGAGTGGGCGCACGTCGAGCGCTTCGACTCGGCCCGTCGCGCGTGGTTGCTGTACCCGCGATGACCCGCGGCGTCCGCGTCGAAGGCGTCGACGTCGCGCGCGGCCTCGCGTCGGTGCTGATGATCCAGGGACACGCGTTCGACGGGTGGTCGCGACCCGAGGTCAAGCGTGCGGGGCTGTATGCGCTCGAGAGCCAAGGGCTCCAGAGCCTCGCGCTGCCGGCGTTCCTCGTGCTCGCGGGCGCCGGGGTGGCGCTGCGGGTCGAGGCCGCCGTGGCGCGGGCCGAGCCGGCGCGGGAGGTTCGACGCGGGCTGCTGCGTCGGGGGGCCACGCTGGTGGCGGCGGGTTACGCCCTCTCGGCGGTCTCGGCACTCCTCGACGGATGGGAGGGGCCCGAGACGTGGCTGCGCGCCGATGTGCTCCACGTCATCGGGCTCTCGCTCGTGGGGCTCGCCGCGCTGGGGATCCGCGGGCGCGGCGCGGAGGGGGGTGGATGCCGGCTGGCTCACGAAGGTCGCGGTGGCGCTCGCCGTGGTGCCGGTGCTCGTGTGTCCGTGGGTCTCGGCGCGGACCCACGGGCTGACGGGTCCGGTCGGCTGGGTCGTCGGCCCCTTCGCGGACGTGGCGGACATCACACGGATGCCGGTCGTGCCGCTCGTCGCGTGGGTCGCGCTGGGCGTGCTCGTGGTGCAGGCGTGGATCGCGACGAACCGAGACGTCCGGGACGTCGCTGGGGCTCCGCCCCGCGTCGTTCGCTGGACCCTGGGGCTCTCGGTCGCGTGTGCGGGCGCGTTCACCTGGCTCGAGCACGGCATGGTGGCCGCGCTCGGGGGAACGCTCTCGCGGGCCCACCCGGGGGTCGTGGCGAACGCGATGCAGCTGGGCGCTCGGGGCGTGTTCGTGCTGGGCCTCGGAGCGTGGTGTGCGCCTCGGATCCCGCATCGGTTCCGGACGGCGCTCGTGCGCCTCGGGCAGGGTTCGCTGTGGGCCTACGCCTTTCACGTGCCGTTCTGTTATGGCGCGCCGGGGCGATGGCTCGGCGTTCGGGATGCGCTCTCGGGACCTGAATGCGTGGTGGCCGCCACGGGTCTCGTGCTGACGAGCGCGGGCGTCGTGTGGGCCCGCGCGTGGTTCGCTCAGCTCGGGAGCAGCCGCACGGCGTCCGGCATCGACGCGGGCTCGAAGCGGGCGAGCGGCGCGGCCCGACGTTCGAACCCCAGCCCCGAACGGCCTGCCCGGAAGTCGACGCGGCCATAGGCCATGCCCGGCTCGGGGTCGTGTCGCGGCGGCGGGACGCTCGGGATGCGTGCCGGCGTCAGGGTGGGACCGCCGAGCCACGACGTCAGGTCATCGACGATCGCGGCCGCCGCCTCCGGGCGGCCGTGCGCACGGGCCGCGCGGGCCATGGCCAGGCGCCGTGGCGCATCGTCCAGCAGTTCCGCGACCGTGGTGGCGAGTCGCGATGCGTCGAGCTGTTCCTGACGGACCGTGAGGGACGCACCGAGGCGCTCGAGGGCCTCCGCGTTGCGCGCCTGGTGGTCGTCGGCCGCGTGGGGGTAGGGCACCAGGATCGAGGGGCGTCCGATGGCGCAGAGCTCGGCGAGCGTGGTCGCACCCGCCCGCGTGATGACGAGCGACGAGGTCGCGAAGGCGCGGGCCATGTCGTGGATGAAGGGCACGACCTCGGCCTTCACGCCGAGCGCCGCATAGCGGTCCGAGACCTCCTCGACCATGGCGCTGCCGGTCTGGTGGAGGACCTCGAAGTCGCGGCCTTCCAGCGCCTCGGCGAGGGCCGTGGGCACGGTGTCGTTGAGGGCCCTCGCGCCCTGGGAGCCGCCGAGCACGAACACGCGGCGCGCGCGGACCTCGAACGCGTCCGGGTCGGCCGACGCGAGGCGGGCGGCCTCGACGAACGCGCGGCGGACCGGATTCCCGACGACACGCGCACGCGCGCCGAAGTGAGAGGCCGTCTCTTCGAACGTGACGTACGCCCGGCCCACCATCGGCCCGAGGATCCGGTTGGTCATGCCCACGTGCGCGTTCTGTTCGAGGAGCACGCAAGGGATGCCGAGGCTCGCGGCGGCCAGAAGCATCGGCCCGGAGGCGTAACCGCCGACCCCGATCACCACCTCGGGCCGGACCTCCCGGAGGATGGAGACGGCGTGGCCCCACGCGCCCGGGAGCTTCATCAAGGACTTCATGAAGCCCGCGACGTCCTTGCCCTTCAGGGGTTGAACGTCGAGCGCATCGAAGCGGTCGCCCGTCTCCGGGATGATCCGCGCCTCGATGCCACGCTCGGTGCCCACGAAGCAGGCCTCGAGTCGGCGGTTCCGCCGCCGGAGCTCCTCGACCACGGCGATGCCGGGGAAGAGGTGCCCACCGGTCCCGCCCCCTGCGACGATCACGCGCTCGATCATGCTGCACCTCCCACGAATTCTTCGGGCGGACGGGTGGTCCTGCGCCGCACGGCGGCGGGCGGAGCGGTCGGTGTCGAGACGGAGGGCGCGCGCTCGTCCGCGCCTTCTCGGTGCCGGGAGATGTTCAGGAGCACGCCCATGGCCGCCGCGTTGACGAGGAGGGACGAACCGCCGTACGAGACGAAGGGCAGCACGAGGCCCTTCGTCGGCACCATGCCCATCGCCACCGCGAGGTTCGTGACGGCCTGAAGGCCGATGAACATCGAGATTCCGACGGCGAGGAAGGTGCCGTAGTCGTCGGGGGCGCGGAGCGCCGCGCGGATGCCGCGCAGGACGATCCACATGAAGGCCGCGACGAGGCACGCGATCCCGACGAATCCGAGCTCCTCGCCGATGGTCGCCGAGATGAAGTCCGTGTGCGCTTCGGGAAGGAAGAACATCTTCTGGCGGCTCTCGCCGATGCCGAGCCCGGTCGTGCCTCCCGAGCCGAACGAGAGCAGGGACTCGGCGACCTGATATCCCTCGTCGCGTCGATGGCCGAACGGATCGAGGAAGGCCTCGACGCGGCGCATCCGGTACGGCGAGCTGGCGACGAGCACGAACGCGGCACCGGCGCCCAGGAGGACGAGGCCCGCGAGCGGACCTATCTTGGCGCCCGCGGTGGTGAGCAGCACGAGCGTCAACACGCAGATCATCACGGCGCTGCCGAAGTCGGGCTGCCTCATGCAGAGCAACCCCAGGAACCCGGCCATCAGCACGTGCGGCAGCACGCCGATGGTGAAGGTCCGCACCGCCTCCTGCTTCTTGGACAGCGAGTACGAGAGCCAGAGCAGCATCGCGACCTTCGCGATCTCGGCGGGCTGGATGTGCACCGGCCCGACCGCGATCCATCGCGCAGCGCCGCCTGCGCGGTGGCCGAACCCGAGCGCGACGTAGGACAGCAGCGCGACGGCGACCATCAAGATCGGATACGTGAAGGGGCGGATCCAGTGGTAGTCGATGCGGGACGCCAGCAACATCACCGCGACGCCGGCGCACGCGAAGATCCCCTGACGCACGAGGAAATAGTGTCCGTCGTGGTAGCGCACCTGGGCCAGGACCGAGCTCGCGCTGAACACCATGACGACGCCGAACGCCATGAGGGCGACCACCACGCCGAGCAGGAGCGGGTCGACCGGGCCGGTCGCCTCGGGCCAGCGGGCGCGCGCCCACGCCATGGGGCCGCCGGGGGTGACCCCCGCGTCCGCCTTCGACGGCGGGGCGTCGACCTTGACCGCGCCCGATGCGGTCCACCGGCGGCGGAGCCAGTCGCGGATCATCCCCATGTCAGACGCCCTCCGGCAGTGCGCGCACGAGGCGCTGGAACTCGTCGCCTCGGTGGGCGTAAGACCGGAACATGTCGAAGCTCGCGCAGGCGGGGGCGAGCAGCACGGCGTCGCCCGGCGTGGCCCGCCGCCGGGAAGCCGCGATGGCGGCTTCGAGCGTGGCGCAGTCCTCGACGGGCACGTCGGAGCCCTCGAACGCCGCGCGGATCAGCGGGGCGGCCGCGCCGATGAGCACGAGCGCGCGCCCCGCGGTCTCCATCCGCGCGCGGAGCGGCGCGTAGGTGCCTCCCTTGTCGACGCCGCCGGCGATCAGCACCACGCGGCCGGGAAGCTCGCCGAGTCCGTCGAGCGCAGCCGCGGCCGCGCCGACGTTGGTGGCCTTGCTGTCGTCGAAGTAGGCGACGCCGTCGAGGTCACGCACGTGGACCATTCGGTGGGGCAGCCCTTCGAAGCTGCGGAGCACCTCGGCGATGGCCTCCGCGCCGATGCCTGCCAGCCTCGCGAGCAGCGCGGCCGCGCAGGCGTTCGATTGGTTGTGGAGGCCGCGTAGCTTCAGCTCGGGCACCGCGACGCGCAGGCCGGAGACGAGATCGACGAGGGCTCCGTCGATCACGCGGACCTCGCCGGTCGTGCCGCCGAACGTGTGGAGCGTTCCGAGGCCTGCCCGTGCGAGGCCCTCGCAGAGCGCATCGCCCGCGGGGACCACGGCGTGGTCGCCTCGACGCTGCATCGCGAAGATGCGTCCCTTCGCCGCGGCGTAGGCGGCGAAGGTGCCGTGGCGGTCCAGGTGATCGTCGGTGACGTTGAGGCAGGCCGCGACGTGGCAGCGCAGCTGTGAGGCCCGCTCGAGCTGGAAGCTCGACAGCTCCGCCACCACCAGTCCATCGGGGCCCGCGGCGGCGGTGTCCGCAGCGAGCGTCAGCGCGTCCCCGAGGTTGCCGCCCATGAACGATGGGCGAGCGCCCCGGCGCGCCATCTCGCCGACCAGGGTGGTGACCGTGCTCTTGCCGTTGCTGCCGGTGATTCCGACGGTCGTGCCGTCGAGGAACTGAGCCGCCAGGTCGATCTCGGGCAGGACCCGCACGCCGCGCGCCATGGCGGCGTCGACCGACGCGAGCGGGGGGACGCCCGGTGAGAGCACGAGGCAGTCGGCGCTCGAGAAGAGGTCCTCCGGGTGGTCGCCGAGGACGCATTCGGCGCCGATCTCCTTCGCGGCGGCGATCAGCGCGGCGGCCTGAGCCTCGGGCTGCGCGTCGTTGATGGTGACCTTGGCCCCATGCCGCGCGACGAGGCGTGCGGCGGCCAGGCCGCTCTTGCCGGCGCCGACGATCACCACGTGCTGACCTTCGAAGAGGGGCATCGGAGTCACCTCAGCTTCAGGGTCGCGAGGCTCGCGAGCGCGAGCATGATGCTGATGATCCAGAAGCGGACGATCACCTTCGGCTCCGGCCAGCCCTTCTTCTCGAAGTGGTGATGGATCGGCGCCATCAGGAAGATCCGCTTGCGGAAGAGCTTGTAGCTCGCCACCTGACCGATGACGCTCACGCCCTCGACGACGAACACGCCGCCGAGCAGCACGGAGAGGAGCTCGTTCTTCGTCAGCACGGCGAGCGTCCCGAGGCCGCCGCCGAGCGCCAGCGAGCCCACGTCACCCATGAAGACCTGCGCGGGGTACGTGTTGAACCAGAGGAAGCCGAACCCGGCTCCGATGACCGCGCCGCAGTACACCGCGAGGTCCGAGGCGCTTTCGAGCTCGGGCACGTGGAGGTAGTGCGCCAGGGCGTGCCCGAAGAAGCTCACGCCCGCGAGGTAGGCGAGGATCGCGTACGTGCCGGCGTTGATCATCACCGGCCCGATCGCCAGGCCGTCGAGGCCGTCGGTGAGGTTCACGCAGTTCGACGTCGCGACGATGACGAACGCGCCGAAGCAGACGTAGAGCCACGGCGGCAGGGAGATGGGGTGGCGATCGAAGGACACGAACGGGATGGACAGGCGGTCCCGGACGCCGAGCCAGTCGGCGCCGAGGCCGCTTTCGCCGTACCAGAGGTACGCGCACACGATGAGGGCGACGGTGAACTGAAGCACCAGCTTGCCGCGCGCCGAGAGCCCGCCCGTGCTCTTCTTGCGGATCTTCTGCGCGTCGTCGATGTACCCGACGACGCCGTAGGCGGCCGTCACCGCGAGCGTGAGCCAGACGGCGCTGCTGTTGGGGTCGGCCCACAGCACCGTCGATGCGACGAGCGCGAGCAGGATCAGCGCGCCGCCCATGGTGGGCGTGCCGGCCTTGCTGAGATGGCTCGCGGGGCCCTCTTTGCGGACGACCTGACCTATCTGTCGAGACTGAAGAGTCCGGATGAACCAGGGGTAGAGGCCGAAGGTCAACAGCATCGCGGTCATCGTCGCGGCGAGGACGCGGAACGGCACGTACCGCAGGACGTTGAGGAACCCGAAGCCTGGATGCGCGCTGAGCGGGTAGAGGAGGTGGTAGATCATGAAGCCTCCGTCCCGAGGTCCGCGCGAAGGGCTTCGACGACGCGCTCCATGCGCATCGAGCGGGAACCCTTGATGAGGACGACGTCCCCGTCGGCCACGAGGTCGCGGAGCAGGTCGATGGCCTCGGTCGGGTCCTCGAGGCTCTCGATCCGCACGCCCCGCACGGCGCTGCGCGCCGCGGCGACGAGCGCGCCCCGCGCCGCCGCACGCATCTCGCTGCCACACGCGAGGAGCACTTCGATGCCGGCGCCGACCGCCGCGGCGCCGAGATCTTCGTGCAGCCGTTCGCTCTCGGCGCCGAGCTCGAGCATGTCGCCGAGGACCGCGATGGCGCGTCCGCCTCGCGCCTGCGCGAGCGTGCGGGCGGCGTGCATCGCGAGCCGGGTGGAGCGAGGGCTGGCGTTGTAGGTGTCGTCGAGGAGGGTGCAGCCGTGGGGGCCTGCGAGGGGACGTGCCCGCCCTTCGTCCGGCTGCACGCGCCCGAGTCCCTCGACGGCGGCCATGAGGCCGCTCGGGCCGAGCACGTCGAGCGCGATGGCCAGCGCGGCGGTGGCGCTGCGGGCCGGCCCCTCGCCGATCAGGGCGAGCTGGACACTCAGGGCTCCGCCCTCGCCGGTCGTGGCGGCGGCGGCATCGGCCAGGTGGAGGTCGGCACGGGTTCCCGTGGCCGTGAGCGTGGTGCCGATCAGGCGCACCTGGGCCGATTCCGACAGGCCGAACGTGACGACGCGCGCCGCCTCGATGCGGCTGCGCCACGGCTGGAGGGCCGCGTCGTCGGCGGTCATGATCGCGGTCGCGTCGGGCGCGAGCCCCACGAGCAGCGCGGCCTTCTCCCGGGCGACCCCGGCGATCCCGCCGACCCCTTCGGTGTGCACCTCCGCGACCGAGGTGACGACGCCCACGGTCGGCCGGGTGATCTCCGTGAGCCGGGCGATCTCGCCGGGGACGTTCATGCCCATCTCGATGACCGCGGCGTCGTGGCCGGGTTCGAGGCCGAAGAGGGTCATCGGCACGCCGATGAGGTTGTTCAGGTTGCCGGCGGTGCGCAGCACGCGAAGCCCGGCGGCCTCGAGGGCCTGGGCCGCGAGCTCCTTCGTGGTGGTCTTTCCGACCGAGCCGGTGATGCCGACGACGGGAATGGAAAACCGTTCGCGGTGGGCGCGCGCGAGCGCGCCGAGGGCCCGCAGCGTGTCGCTCACCGTGATGACGGCGCACGAGGACCCACCCGGAGACGCTCCGGCGACGGGCAAGGAGACGGGCCGCTCCACCAGCACGGCGCGCGCGCCGGCCGCGGCCGCGCGGGCGACGAAGTCGTGGCCGTCGTGCCGCTCCCCCGAAAGGGCGACGAAGAGCGCGCCCGACGCCGCATGGCGGGAGTCGGTCGTGACCGACGTGACCTCGCCCGTGGCCGCGTCCGACGCGAGGACTCCCCCGGTGATCTCGAGGACCTCGGCGAGCGAGAAGCAGACCCGGTTCGCGGGGATCGGCGTGGCCATCAGGAGGGGGCTCCCGCGCACGCGGCATCGATGGCGCGCCGCGCTTCGACGCGGTCGTCGAACGCGATGCGATCGTGGCCGAGGATCTGGTAGGGCTCGTGGCCTTTGCCGGCGATGAGGACGGTGTCGCCCGGACGCGCCGCATGCAGCGCGCGCTCGATGGCGGACCTCCTGTCGACCTCGACGAAGTGGCCGCGGGTGGCGGCCGGCAGCTCGGACGGGGCGAGCCTCGGGGAGCCCGCGGCGAGCAGCCCCGGCAGCACGGCGTCGACGATGGCGCCGGGGTCTTCGGTGCGAGGGTTGTCGCTCGTGACGATCACCACATCCGCATGTCGCGCCGCCGCCTCGCCCATCCTCGGGCGCTTGGTGCGGTCCCGATCGCCGCCGCACCCGAAGACGCAGAACAACCGGCCGGGGGTCAGCGGACGCAGCGCCCCGAGGACGTTCTCGAGGGCGTCGGGCGAGTGCGCGTAGTCGACCAGGACCGCGACGTCGCGCGGATCGTGGACCCGCTCCAGCCGTCCGGGGGCTCCGATCGCCTGGCCGAGGGCGTGTGCGACGTCGGCCGGTGCGTGGCCGAGGGGGAGCAGGCAGGCGGCGGCCACCAGGAGGTTGTCGAGGTTGTGTCCACCGAGCAGAGGGCTCTCGAGCCGGAGCGTGCCCCAAGGGCTTCGAACGTCGGCGCGCACGCCGCTCCGATCGATGCTCACGTTCGTCGCGCAGACCGTGGCGTCCTGGCGGCGCGAGACGGTGATGGCCGCGCGGCCGAGCCGCTCGGCGAGCGCAGCACCGAACGGATCGTCGATGCGAACGACCCGGTGCGGGGCGCCAAAGGCGTCCCCGAAGAGGCGGGCTTTCGCCTCGCCGTAGGCCTCCATGGTGCCGTGAAAATCCAGGTGGTCCTGGGTCAGGTTCGTGAACGCGACGACCGAGAATCGAACGCCGTCGGCCCGGTGGAGCGCGAGCGCATGGCTCGACACCTCCATCACGAGATGCGTGGCCCCGCCCTCTCGCATGCGCGCCGCGAAGCGCGCCACCGCGTCTCCCTCGGGCGTGGTGAATGCGCTGGGCTCTCGCAGCCCCGGGCCCCGCGTCTCCACCGTCCCGAGCAGCGAGGGACGGGCGCCGAGGTCCGTGAGCGCTTCGTCGAGGATCCACGTCGTGGTCGTCTTGCCGTTCGTCCCGGTCACGCCGATGCCACAGAGCGACGCGGTCGGCATGCCGTGGACGAGGTCGGCCGCGAGGGCGAGGGCCCGGCGCGCGTTGGCGACCTTCAGCTGCGGGATCGAGACGCCTTCGATCCAGGTCTCGGTGGCGACCGCGGCCGCTCCCCGGCGCTCGGCGTCGCGGGCGAA
>CAIKNO010000440.1 GCA_903828805.1 uncultured Sandaracinus sp.
CCCGAAGGTCGCACGCCACCACCGAAGCTGCATCGGGAGGTCCTCGTCGAATGCGATCCACCGCATCGACAGCGCGTTGGCGAGGTCGGTCCCGACGCGCGCGCGCGCGATGTGCTCGCGCGAGGCGACGGCGAGGAAGCGCTCGCGGTGCAGCACGCGCGTCTCGAGCCCCGGCAGTTCGGGATCTCGCACGAGGACCGCCAGGTCGAGCGTGCCCTCCCGCAGCGTGGTCTCGAGCTCCGACGGCCCGCCGTAGGTCACGTCGATCACCAGCTCCGGGTACCGGCCCATGAGCATCCCCAGGCGCGGGGTGAGCCACTTCTGTCCGATGGGCCGTGGAGAGCCGATCCTCACAACGCCCGCATTGGGACCCCGACGCCCACGTCTGGTACGTGACGAGCTTCGGCCAGAACCTGGACCTCAGCGGCGGCACGCCGGACCAACCCGCCTACCTCACGCGGCTCGATCGCGAGGGTGCGCTGCTCGACCAGCAGGTCTTCGAGATCGGCGGCGACCTGCTCGGGGTCGCCTCGCTCGGTGGCCGCCTCTACGTCGCACACGGCAACGAGCTGCTCGAGGCCGACCCCAACCGTGGAGACGTGCGCCCCATCGAGATCCCAGGGGCGATGTTCCTCCACGACGTCGCGACCGGGCGCGGCGCCGTGTACGTCAGCGACACGGGCGCGAATCGGATCTATCGCTACACGCCTGGCGGCTCGGTGGAGACCTACTCGAACGACGCTGCGCTGACCGCGCCCAACGGAATCGTCGTCGAGGAGGATGGGATTCTCGTGGTCACGCTCGGTGCGTTCCCTCCGAACCCGGCGACCCCGGGCGCCGTGTTCCGGGTGAGCGACGATGGCGCCGCAGAGCGCTTCGGGACCGTTTCGGCCGCCCTCGACGGGATCGAGCGCGACGGTGACGGCTGGGTGGTGTCGGAATTCGGCGGAAAGATCTGGCGTCTGGACGCCGCCGGCCGCGGTACCCTCGTGCGCGACTTGACGATCGACGGCCTCGCGTCGAGCGCCGACATCGGCTTCGACCCCGTCCGACGCGTCATGCTCATCCCGGATCTGGTGGGCAATTCGCTCCACCTACTCCGCCTCTGAACCCTCGAGGAGAATCGCATGTCTCGACACATTCTCGTGATCGTCAGCAACCACGGTGAGCTCGGCGGCGAGCCGAACGGGACCTACGTCCCCGAGCTCACGCACGCCCTTCACGTGCTCGAGCGCGAGCGCATCACGTACGACCTCGCCTCTCCGCGCGGCGGCCCCATCCCCGTCTACGGCGCGGACGCCGATGCGCTGACCCGCGAGATGCTCGCACACCCCGAATTCGCAGCGCGCCTGCGGGAGACCAAGCGCCTCGCCGAGGTGGATGCGGACCGCTACGACGGCGTCTTCTTCCCAGGCGGGTACGGTCTGCTCTTCGATGTCGTCGAGGACCCCGACAGCCTCCGACTCACCGCGGCGATGGCCCGCCTCGGACGACCGATCGCCGCGGTCTGCCATGGCACGGCCGCGCTCTCGGCGGTCGTGCTCGAAGACGGCCACCGGCTCGTCGAGGGCAAGCACCTCACGGGGTTCACGCGGGAGGAAGAGGTCGCGATGAAGACGCTCGACAAGATCCCCTTCCTCCTCGAGGAGCGGATGATCGAGAGCGGCGCGATCTATCGGAAGAAGGCGAAGTGGAAGGTGCTCGTCGTCACGGACGGAACGCTGATCACCGGGCAGAACCCGGCGTCGGCCGCCGGCGTGGGCGAGGCGCTGGCCGCCGCGCTGCGCTGAGAGCGCGAGAAGGAATCGGGTCTCGCTCTGTCGGAGGCCTGGAGAGAATCGGGTCTCGCCGAGCGCACGCGATGCGCCCGCGCGGGGCCCGAGGCCTCGTCAGCCCCGGCCTCGGCGGTGGCACGCGCGTGCAGCGTGGGGAGCAGGCACGCACGGAAGAACCCTTGGACGCCTCGCGCTGCGCGCGGCGGGACGTGGCCCTTCTTCGACACGGCCGTACGACGGGGACCACGTCGAAGCGGCGCGCTCTCCCTCGACGCTACGCGCCCGACAGCAGCGCCGCGTCGCGCGCGAGCTGCTGATGGAGAAAGTCGAGCACCGTGCGCACGCGCCTCGCCTGCTTCACGTCGCGGTGCACCGTGATCCAGATGGGCTCCTTCGGCGCGTCGGGCATGGGCAGGTGCGTGAGCGAAGGGTCCGCGTCGCCGAGATATCGAGGGAGCACGGCGATGCCCGCGCCCGCGCGCGCAGCCTCGACGAGCGCGATCGTGAGGTTCGACACGAAGGCCGGGCGCGCCCCGCGCGTGAGCCGCTCGACCCAGAGCGCCTCGACCACTTTTTCACCCGGCGACGGCGTGAGCAATGGGTGCTCGGCGAGCTCCGCTCCGCCCTTCCATGGCCGTGCGGCGAGGTAGGTCTTCGACGCGTAGAGGCCGTGCGCGAGGGCCCCCGCGCGCCGGACGACGAGGTTCTCGTGATGCGAACGAAAGAGCCGCACGGCGATGTCGGCGTCACGTCGCGCGAGGTCGAGCACTTCCCCGGCCGCGACGAGCTCGATGGTGAGGTTCGGGTGCTCTCGGCCGAAGGCCGCCAGTCGCGGGGCGAGGTAACACGCGCCGAAGGTTTCGGACGACGTGACCCGCACGCTGCCCTCGACGGCGTCGTGCTGCGCGTGGGCGCCGCGTTCGAGGGCGAGCACGGACTCCTCGACCTGACGGAGGGAGGGCCACAGGCGCTCGGCCTCGGCCGTGGGCA
>CAIKNO010000441.1 GCA_903828805.1 uncultured Sandaracinus sp.
CGCAAACCGCCCCCGTGCCGCGCGACCGTGATGCCGAGTAAGCCGAGGTACTGAAGCGCCTCCGCGAGTCTCTCGGGCGCATCGCTCCTCCGGGCGGCGAGAACCAAGGCCGCGAGGGCGGCCGCGTCCATGCCGGCTTCGGCGCTCATCGAACGTCACCCTTCGACGGCTTGCCCGCCTTGCGCGCGAACGTCGCGGCGACGCTCGCGATCGGATCGTGAGGCCCGGTCGCATACGCGGTTCCGCGCACGAAGCACACGTGCCGGGTGACCTTGAAACAATGCGTGTGGGCGATGACGGCGAGCCCCGGCGGAGCGGGCTTCAGCCAGTCGACCCGGAGGTCGAGGGTCGCGATCGCGCTCGGACCGCCGAGCGCGAGCATGGTGGCGAACCCGCAGGCCGCGTCGAGAAGCGTGGTGACGGCGCCGCCGTGGAGCACGCCCGACGCCGGATTGCCCACGAGGTGCGGTGCGTACGGCATGCGCATCCACACCTCGGCCTCCCCGTAGTCGAGGATCTCCAGACCGAGGGCCCGGTTCTGCGGGACGCGGCTCTTCATCCCGGCGGTCATCACCGCACAGATCGACCGGCGCTCGTCGGGCGACGGGAGGGTCACGGGCGCGGCCTTCCCGCTGGCGCTCGGCCCGTGGGGACGCCGAGGACGAGGAGCTGGGCGTCCACCGCTTCGGCCCAGCCCCGGTTCGCGGCTGGACTCGCCGGGCTCGGATGGAGGATCGAACCGATCATGACGTCCGCGCCCGGCAGGGCCTTGCGCGCGCGCTGTTCGGCGAAGGCGCCGACTCCGATCACGCGTCGGGGTCGAAGGGTCTCCACCAGCCGCGCGAGGGCGAGATCGCACGCCTCGAAGAGCGGCCCGCGCGAGGCCGGAGGGAGCTTGTCGGGCGTGAGGTTCCGCCCGGAACTCTCCATGAAGACCAGCGGGCACCAGTTGGCGACGAACGCCCATGAGAAGAAAGCCTCGGGGACCTCGTGACGGTCGCGCACCCAGCCCCAGAAGCGCGTGCCGCTGACCTCGGCCCGCGGGCAATCGAAGCCCAGCAGCGGACGCTGGGGGTGCTGCACCGGAGGGCGGACGAGGGCCCCGGTGATCCCGAGAAAGTCACGCACCATGCCCACGTCCCCGAACGGCACGCCGGTCTGCGCCATGCCGAAGGGACCGGGGTTCATCCCGAGGAAGAGGGTGTCGCGGGGCCCGCCCTCCCCGAAGCGAGACAGGTAGCGCTCGTGGGCCGGGCGGGCGTACGCGAGGGGGTTGTAAGTGAAGGCCACGGGGGCCTCGAACGAGAGGCGATCCACCGCGCGACTCAGGTCGCGGCTGATGCGAACCAGCGGCGTCATCGGCCCTGCTCTAGCGGAAAGCGCGACACCGTGAAAGGGGCCCGGGTGAACGCGGCGCGCGCGGCGCACGTGGTCCCTCGTCGGACGCGACCCGGCGCACCGAAGATCCGGCATGGCGGCGAGGCCGACCGACGTGAGGGGGCCCGCCTTCGATGGCGTCGGACGCGCTCAGGTCGCGTGCAGCACGTCGACCTGCACCTGCGGCCGCGGGACCCGAGCGGCCCCGCAACGCTCGGCGTGCGCGACCACCGAGAGCACGGTCGCCTCGTCCCACGCGTCCCCGACGATCTGCAGACCGAAGGGCATGCCGTCCCGGTCGCAGCCGATCGGGGCCGTCGCGGCGGGCAAGCCCGTGAGGTTGCCGAGAAACGAGAAGCGGCACGCGGCGTCGAGCTCGGTCGTGTCGGTCATGCCCTCGAGGACGTCGGTGTCGCTCAGCCGCGGCGCGACGCGCGCCGTGGTCGGCAACGCGAGCACATCGACCTCGCGCAGGAGCGAAGCGACATCCCGGCGAAGGCCGGCACGCAATTGCTGAGCGTCGAGGTAGTCGTCCGAGGCCATCGTGGACATCACGCGGCTGAAGAACTGGAGGTCCGCGCCCATGTCGTCCCAGGCATCCCGACGGGTGAGATGCAGCGCCGCATGGGACTCGAGCCCGATCGTCAGGTAGCCGATCGCGGGTGCCCACCGCGCGAGCTCGAGGTGCACCGGCACGAGCACGGCCCCATCCCGTTCGAGGGCCGACAGCGCCTCGCGGACCGCCTTCGCCCCTTCGGGAACGCAGGCGTCGATCTCGCTCTCGAGCACGCCGATGCGCAGCCCGCGCACCCCGCGCTTCAGGGCGTCGTCGAGCCATCCCCGGACGAACCCGGGGTTGCCCGACGTGAGCTCGTCCTTCGGGTCGGCGCCCGACGTGGCCTCGAGGAACCACGCCAGATCGAGGGTCGAAGCGCCGATCGGGCCCAGGTGCGCGACCGTCCCGCCGAATCCGTCCCCCGCGCGGGAGATCCTCCCGAAGGTCGGCTTGATCCCGAAGATCCCATGAAAAGAAGCCGGAATGCGGATCGATCCGCCCCCATCGCTGCCGAGCGCCACCGGCGACAACCCGGTGGCCACCGCCACCGCCGACCCGGTCGAGGAGCCGCCGGCGCTGCGCCGCGGGTCGAGCGCATTGCGCGGCAGCACCCGCACCGCACTCACCCCGAGCGGCGACATCCCGAACTCCGTCATCGACGTGTGCCCGACGACGACGGCGCCGGCCGCACGAAGGCGGGCGACCACCTCGGCGTCGGCCACATTCGTCGCCGATGGCGTGGACCGGCCGAGGCGGGCTCCGCAGCCCTCGAGATCGACTTCTTCCTTCACGGGCACGGCGACCCCGTCGAGGGGACCGAGCACGCGGCCCTCGCGCCAGCGCCGCGCGGACGCTTCGGCGTCCTGCATCGCGCGGGCCTCGTCGCGGTGGAGGAGGGGATCCATCGCAGGGCGCTGCGCCGCGAGCGCCCTCGACGCGGAGAACACGCGCTCGACGACCGCGACCGGGTTCGTCTCGCCGCTGCGGTACAGTGCACGGAACGCAGCGATCGTCGGCGTGTGCGCCCGTTCCGAGGTCGGCAGCGGGAGCGCGTCGGAGGACCTCGACGGAGCCCTGCGGGCATGCACCGGGCGCGCATGAAGCGGCATCGGACCCCGGAAGGCCGCCGGCAGGGCCCGGAGCTCATCGAGGCGGAGCTCCTTGCGGACGAGGGCGCCGAGCAGCCGCCGGAGCGGTTCCGGCTCGGTCGCGCGCACGATGGAGCGGAGGGCGCGGCCGGAGATGCGGGGCGGAGGAGGGAGCGGCATGGGGAGGGCACGATGGCGAGCGGCTCCGCGAACGTCAATGCGCCCTTTCTTGTCCGCATCGCGGGATGTCTCTAGGCTGAACGCGGGGGGATTGAAATGAACGACGCATGGGTCGGCCCGAGGGGGGCTCTATCCGCAGGCCACGGCCGGGCAGGAGGCGGGTCGTGAGGGTGCTCGGCATCGATCCTGGGTCGCGGAAGCTCGGGTGGGGCGTCGTCGAGCGCCGAGGGAGCAAGTCGGTGGCGATCGCCGCCGGCGTCGTGACGCTCGATCCTCAAACGCCGCTCTCGGCGCGGCTCGCGCGCGTGTTCCAGCAAGTCGAGGCCATGATCGAGGATCACGCGCCCGACGTGGTGGCGGTCGAAGACATCTTCTTCGCGCGCCACCCATCGGCAGCGATCGCGCTGGGCCACGTCCGCGGGGTCGTGCTGCTCGCGGCCGAGCGGGCGCAGCGGCCGATCACCCAGTGGCCCCCGGCCCTCGTCAAGCGCACGGTCGCCGGACGGGGTGCGGCCGACAAGTCGCAGATCGGACGCATCGTGGCCGCGACGCTCGGACTCGGCAGCGTCCCGCCGGTCGACGCCGCGGACGCGCTCGCCATCGCGCTCACGCACCTCGCCTCGATGCACGCGTTCCACCCGCCGACGGGCGCATGAACGCCCCCCGCGGGCCGCTCAGCGGGCCTGGAGGGTCCGGCGCGCGAGCGCGACGAGCGCCATCGGATCGATCGGCTTGACCAGGAACCCATCCGCGCCGAGCGACGAGAGCAGGCGCCAATCGGGCGCGCCGCCGGTGGCCGTCACCACGAGGATCGGCATCTTCTCGGCCGCCGAGGTGCCGCGGAGCGCCGCGGTGAGTTCGATGCCGTTGAGACCGGGCATGTCCAGGTCGAGCACGGCGAGCGACGCCGGGTTGCGGTCGAGCGCGCGCAGGGCCTCGTCCCCTCCATGAACGCATTCGACGATGACGCCGGGGAACGCCCACTCGAGGGTGGCACGGACGAGCGACGCGAAGTCCTCGTCGTCGTCGGCCACCAGCACGCGGAGTCCGCTCGACGTCGCCGTGGCGGACTGACGGGCGCCCAGAAGCTCGCGCCGGAAGGCGTCCGCCGAGGGCGTCCGGCGCGCAGGATCCTTCTGCATGGCTCGCAGGAACACCCCATCGAACGCGCTCGGGAGGTCGGCCCGCAGCTCGCTCGGGACCGGCGGGGCGTCCTTCACGTGGTGCGTCATCATCTCGATCGCATCGTCGGTCTCGAACGGCAGGCGACCGGTGAGGAGCTCGAACATCAACACGCCGAGCGAGTAGACGTCGGCGCGCTCGTGCATCGACGAGGGCAGAGGCGTGCCGAGCACGAGCTCGGGGCTCATGTACGCCGGCGTGCCGGACACCGTGTCGCGGTCCGAACCGAGGGGACGTCCGAGCAGCTTCGCGAGCCCGAGGTCGGCGACCGCGATGCGGAACGCGGGGCCGATCAACAGGTTGCTCGGCTTCAGATCGCGATGCACCGCACCGGCGCGATGGATGGCGGTCAGCCCGCGGCACGCCTGCTCGAGGATGCCGATGATCTCGTCGACCGACAGCGTGCCGCGCTGGCGCCGCCAGGCCTCCACGGTCGTGCCCGGGACGAACTCCATGACGAAATAGGGCGCGGAGCGATGCTCGCCGAACGTGTAGATCTCGACGACGTTCTCGTGGCGAACGCGCGCCATCGTGCGCGCCTCCTCGACGAAGCGTCGATGCGCACCATCGCTCGCGAGGTAATCCGGATGGATGAACTTGATGGCGACGTCGCGCTCGAGCTGTTCGTCCCGCGCCACGACGACGATGCCCATGGCGCCCTCGCCGAGGGTCCGCAGGACGCGGTACGTGCCCGCGATGACGGCACCGACCTCCGGCCGTCCAGCCCACGGACCCGACCCCGGTGGAGGCTCGGGCCGGACCCCCGCCGCCCACCCCGCGATCCGGTCGCGGGCTTCGCTCGCGGCGAGTTCGACCTCCGCCGCGAGGGAACGCTCACCCGGCGGCGCCGGCAGCGTCTCCGCGACGCGGGCCCGCGACCCCTCGCCGCGAAGCGCCGATCCGTCGTCGTTGGCACTGCCGGTCATCGGGTGGAGGGATGGTGCCCGCCGCCGCCAAATCCTGCAAGATGTGCCGACGTGCAATCCCTCGACGAGACCCTGGCGATGCTCCGGCGAACGATGGAAGCCGGGCTTCTACGCCGCGCCGCCGAGCTGCGGGACGCGGCACGCGCGGTGGCCCTCGGGACCGAGGGTGCGCGCGACCAGCTCCGGCGGCTCGCCCACCGCTTGAGGGGGACGGCAGGCACCTACGGGCACACCACGCTGGGGGAGCTCGCGGGGCAGCTGGAGACGCGATGCAGCGATGGCGAGCCGGAGGCCGCGCTCGCGATCTGCGCCGAGGAGCTCGCGCAGGCGTGCGAAGCGTCCTCGGAACGCGCTCCGCCACCGACGAACTCGCGGCCGCCGCCGACGCCCGGGCGGGCCCTCGGAGGCCTCCGGGTGCTGGCCCTCGACGATGATCCGGACACCCGACGGCTGCTGCAGCTGACGCTGGTCTCGCTCGGAAGCGCCCACGCCGACGTGCTCGAGGACACCCACCTCGCACTTCGCCTGCTGGAACGGGAGCGGTTCGATCTCCTCGTCGTCGACGCGATGATGCCAGGCAGCACGGGCCTCGAGTTCGCGGAGCGCGCACGCCTCGTCCAGGCGACGTTGCCGGTCGCGTTCCTGTCCGCCTCGACGCAGCAAGAGCTCGGGTGGACCCTGCCCGAGCGAAGCGCCTGGCTGCGCAAGCCGTTCAGGCCCGCCGAGCTCCTCGACGCGCTCGCCGCGCTGCTCGCAGGCTGCACAGCAGCACCAGCGCCGCGGTGACGCGTGTCCACGGGGACGTGGCGCCTGGCCGCGCACACCCCGGCGCCAGGGCCGCTGCGCCCACGACGCTGCATCCGGACCCCACGGCCCCCCGGGGCATCCGACCGCCCGGTGTGCGCCCCCCGAGCGGGTAGACCGCGCACATCGCCGCGACGTCGTCCGACGCGAGCGTCCGCTTGAGCACGTCCCCTGGCTCGCTGACGCCGTACATCGTCGCGTCGGCCTCGGAGACGTGCGCAAAGCCCAGGAAATGACCGAATTCGTGCGTCAGGGTGTTCTCGACGTCCACCGCGTCCGCGGGGCTGACATCCTCGACGGACCACGGGTGGTCCACCGCGTTCACGTCGATGTCGGCGTCCAGGATCTCGCCGGTGCTGCGGCGGTACACGAGGGTGGTGATCGCGAGCGTTTCAGGCCCGAGCTCGGCCGGCCAGGCGTCTTCTCGGAACACGATGCGATTGAGTCCGTCGTGGGTCCCACCCATCAGGTTCGTCCGGACGCCGGAGGGCGCGCCTCGCTCCCGCAGGACCATGTCCGTGCACGGGCCCGGCGCCGCTTCGGTCGAGGCCATCGACCACGCCCCGAGCGAGCGTCCGAGCGCGGCGTGCAGCGCCTCGGGCGTCAGATCGCGGGACGTGTCGTCAGCGAGCTGGACGACCACCGAGCGAACCGGCCACGCGAGCAGGACGTCGGGTTGACCGTCGACGGTCGTTCGCTCGTACGCGTGCACGGGCGCGGGCTGCGCGAGCGCCGCGGCGACGATCCACGATGAGACGGAACGCAAGCGGACCACGGCGCGGCCATCGTAGCGCGCCGGGCCCGCCTCGAGCGACCGACGACGCACGTCGCCGTTCCGCCTCACTCCGAGGGCGCGGCCCCCGTCGAGGTCTCCGACCGCTCCGGCGCGACGTCGTCCCCTCCGGCGCCCGGCTCCGGACCCTCGAGCGGAGGCACGGGTTCGTCGTCTGCGTCGGCCTCCCCGGCGTGCCCAGGATGGGGCCGCGCCGAGCGCGGGAGACATTGGAGCGGGGTGCCCCCGCGCGCAGCCGCACCCCGAACGCGCGGCCGGGGCCCGCGACGGCCTGGCGCAGGCGAGAAGAGAGGCAGGGGATCGCAGTGCTCCCCGTCGCGCACGAGCATGAAGTGCAGGTGCGGCCCCTGGGAGCGCCCGGTGTTGCCGAGCCGCGCGATGGTCTGTCCACGTCGGACGACCTGTCCGGGGGCCACGAGGTTCTCGCGGTTGTGCGCGTAGGCCGTGACGCGTCCGTCCGGATGCACGAGCATCACGAAGTTGCCGTAGCCCGAGAGGCCATCGCCGCTGTACGCGACGATGCCGCGCTCGGCGGCCCGGATGGGCGCTCCGACCGGCCCCCGCAGGTCGACGGCGAGGTGATACCCGCCGGCGCCGCTGCCCCAGCCGCGGATGAACTGCGCCCGGTCCACCGGCAGGCGCAGCGTCCGCCCTGCGCGTCCCGACCCGGCCGCGCGGACCCATCGAGGCTCGGGCCTCCGCGAGAGCAAGGACTGCCCCGTGCGCAGCGTGCCGAGTCCCAGCCGGAGCGCGCGGGCGGCGGCCTGCCTCTCGGCCCGCGAAGGGGCCGCCGGCCTTCGCCCCGGCCGCGACGTCGCCCCCGGAAGAACGAGTTCCTGGCCGACCGAGAGGGCATCGCCGCGCAGCCCGTTCGCCTCGCGGAGGGCAGGGACCTGCGTGTGATGGCGATGCGCGATGCGCGCGAGGGTGTCTCCCGGACGCACGGTGTGCGTTCGTTGCGCGCGGGCCGGACAGGCCGCGAACCACACCGACAGACAAAGCCACCCGACGGCCCACCGCATGCCGCAACGGGTACCAGAAGTCGGGCGACGCAGGGGCGCGTTCGCGCACGCGGACGGATCGGGTATCGTGCCCGAACGATGGTGTCGTTCGCCTCCCTCCGACCGGACCGGGACGTCCATGCCGGCCTGCTCGACCGCGGACTCGCGCTGAAACCCGAACAGCGGGCAGCACGCGCCAGCTGGGTCGCGGCGCTGTCGGAAGGTCAGCGTGACGCCCTCCATGACCTCGAGGTTCTGCTCGGTGGGATCGTGTGCTTCGGAGACCCGAGGCATCACGCCGGTGACCCGGACGAGGCCCGCGCCGATGTCGAGGGCCGGAAGGCGGAGCTGCGTACGCTTCGCGATGCAGCAAGGCAGGTCGCGGCGCTGGCGAGCCTCACGCTCGGCGCCGCGAGCACGGCCGACACCGCGGCGGCGCCCCACCCGTTGGCCGCGGGGTCCGATGGACGAGACCACCCCCCGCCCGAGGAGGGGCCCGCACCGGAGCTGGCCCGGTTGGGCAGCGCGTTCGCTCGGTTCGCGGACCTCGCGGCGGGCCTCGAGGAGGTCCCCGACCTCTCCCTCGACGTCCTGACGTCGATCCACGGCCTCGCCGCGAGGGAGGTCGCGCGCAGCGGCCACTTCGGCGCCGAGGGCGAGGGGGTCTTCCGCAGCGAGGTGGACCGGATCACCCATCCCGAGGTCCTCGGGTTGCTCCGACAGGTCGAGTCGGACGCTGCGCGCCGGGTCGTCGGATGGACGTTCCTGACCCTGTTTCGTGCGCTCCGGCACGTGCACCACCTCGAGCGTGACCTCCGGCGCGAGGACTGCGGCATGGCCCCGTTCGCGGTCCTCGCGATGCTTCGGCGCGACCTCGAACGGCTCGCGTTCGACCTGCCCCGGCTCGGCGGCCCGCTCGTCATGACGGAGTGCACGCGGCGCGCGATGGCGGTGCCGGCCCACGAGGTGGCCGCGCGCTTCGACGGCCTCGCCGCGAGCGCGCGCGGATTGAGCCGAACGCTCGGGACGCTGAACGACCTCGCGCGGTCGCTGCATCGCGAGACGATGCGCCTGTTCACGCGGGTGTTCCCGTCGCCACGCCAGGGATTCCTCGACCCCGAGTGCATCGCCGCGTTCGCGCCCGTCGTCGCGCAGGTCCGCGCGTGCATCGAGGGGGCCCTCGAGGCGGTGTGCGCCGAGTTGCGACCCGGCGAGCCACCGCCCGACCTCGGGCGCGATTGGAGCGGCCGACGTGCCGCGCTCGAGCGGACGCGCCTCGAAGCGTGGATGGTCCGGCAGATCCTGCGCGCGTTCATCTCGAAGGCGGACGCCGCGCTCGAAGGCGACGCGACCGAGTGCGACACCTGGACGCGACCCAGCCGCTTCGGGTTCGTCCGCGACTTCCTGGAACATCACGCGCTGCTCGGCCATCGACTCGCGCGCACCCGCGGGTACGCCCGACTCGACGCCCTCTCTGCGTCGCTCGAGCCGCTGCGCGATGCCGACCTCGTGCCGGCCGCGTGCGTCGCGCGGGCGGCCGTCGAGGGCCGGAGCTTCCTCCGTTTCCTCGACGAGGACTTCCAGCGGATCTCGGCCCGCCCCGAGCTCACCGGGCTCGCGTTCGATCGTGCCCTCGGCGCGCGCGCCCTCGCGGCCCACCTCGGCCGGGGCTGAAGCACCGGCCCGCCGCTCGGTCCCCGCGCCACGTTCCCTCCCGGCGCGCGACGCGGGGTCCACCGGGCGCCGGATCAGAACCGGATGCGCAATCCGAAGGCCGGGGTGAGCGCGAACCCCTGACGGGTCACGGCGGCGCCGCCGAGCGCACCCTGCCACCACTCGTGGTCCGCCGAGAGCTCCACCATCCCGTGAACCCTGCGGAATCCCGCCGACAGGCCGACGAACCCTCCGGCGCGCGCGCCGTCGAGGTGCCCGCCCTGCCGTGCATCGACGGGACCCACGGACCCCTCGACGTGCTCGACGCCGCCGCGGACCCCGGCCCACGCGCCGAAGACACCGCCGATGTCGATGCCGACCGCCAACGGCGCGAGCACGCCGGCGCGAAATCCGTCGCCCGCGCCGTGACCGTCACGCCCGGACGAGCCCGTGTAGCCCCCGTAGGGCATCAGCCCGCCCTGGAGCCGGAGCGTGGGCGAGAGCGCCGCCTCGAGCACGACGTCGACCCTCAACGACTCCGCGCTCACCGCGAGTCCGACGTGCGCATGACGCGCCGCGCCCCACCGCACGAAGCCCACAGGCGCCAGCCCACCGGGCACCGCGAAGGCCGCGAGCTCCTCGGTGCCCTCGGGCCTCGTCACCGGTGCGAGCCCCTCGAGGGGCACCCTCGCCGCCCCACCGAGGGCCACGTCGACCCGGCCGACCGGCGTCGTCCCTTCGCCGAGGAACGTCGGCGCGGCGGGCGCGCAGCCGAGACCCAGCATCGCGGGCGCACAGACCAGCGTCAGCCACGCCGCCGCCGGGCCCCACGAGAGGCTCCCGGACCGCAGCGCGGGCATCCGGCGCGCACGCGATCGCACGCGCTCCTACTTGCGGAAGCGCGAAGGGAACTCGTTCGCCGCGGCGGACGCCTTCAGCTTGTCGTCGGTCGGGTGAAGCTGGATCGCCCGCTCGAGCAAGACCTGCTCGGTCTCGGGATGGCTCGGGTCCGGCAAGCAACACTCGACGGGACACACGGCCTGACATGCCTCGTGACCGTGGAACCCCACGCACTCCGTGCAGAGGTTCGGGTCGATCACGTAGATGTCCGGACCCTCGCTGATGGCCTGGTTGGGGCACTCCGGCTCGCAGGCCCCGCAGTTGATGCAGTCGCTCGTGATGTAGGTCGCCATCCGTCAAGCCTCACGTGAAAGCGGCGGTGTTATGGGTCCGACAGGCCGCAGCGTCAACGCGCTGCCGGCGGGCCGGGAAGCCGCCCGCCGACCTCGCGTCACGCGAACGTACGCAGGGCCACCTTGGGCTTGCGCGGTCGCTTCGCATCCGGCGGCGGCTCGGGGAGAACCCCGTCCTCGTCGGCGAGATCGGCGACGAGGTCGTGGTCGGCCGCGGCCGTCACGAGCGCCTTGCGAATCTCGCCCGGGCGCGCGGTGCCGTTCGCGAGGTGCACCTCCCCGTCGATCTCGGGGGCCTGCCCCCACCACCGTCCGCGAAGCAGCAGATCGCTCTCGTCGCTCACGCCCTCCACCAGCACGTCGACCTCCTGTCCGACGAGGGCCTTGGTCTTGCGCCTCGAGATCGGTCGCTGGGCCGCGACGAGCTTGCGGGCCCGGGCGTTCGCCACCTTCGCCGGCACGACGTCGTCCATCTGTCCGCTCGGGGTGTCTTCCTCGGGCGAGAAACGGAACACGCCGACGCGATCGAACTCGGCCCACTTCACGAAGTCGACGAGGGCGTCGAAGTCGGCGTCCGTCTCGCCCGGGTGGCCGACGATGAACGCCGTCCGGAAGACCAGGCCGGGGATGTCCGTGCGCAAGCGGTCCACGACCCGGCGCTGCCGATCGATGCCGTGCCCGCGCCGCATGCGCTTCAGCATCGGATCGCTCGCGTGCTGCAAGGGCATGTCCACGTAAGGCAGCACCTTCGGGTGATGCGCGAGGAGCTCGACGAGGCCCGGCTTGATGGTCTCGGGGTAGAGGTAGAAGAGCCGCACCCACCGCGCGCCGGGCAGATCCGCCACGCGCTGGACCAGCTTGGTGAGGTCCGAGCCGTCCTTGACGTCGCGCCCGAAGCTGATGGTGTCCTGGGAGATCAGGTTGAGCTCCGCCGCCCCTCCGGCGATCAGGCGCTCGCACTCCGCGACGATGTCGTCGATCGGGCGGCTGCGCTGCTTTCCGCGGAAGCTGGGGATGGCGCAGAACGAGCACGTCCGGTTGCAGCCCTCGGCGATCTTCACGTAGACCGAGTGCGCGCCCTGGGAGGGAAGCCGCGGGTCGGTGGCGCGCAGCATGTGTTCGGCGGGGTTGCCGACGAGCATGCGCGGGGTCGAGGCGGGCGCGCGCAGGACGTCTCCGAGTTTGAGCATGTCGGAGCTGCCCAGGAAATGATCCACCTCGGGCATCTCCGCGGCGAGCTGCTCGGGATACCGCTGCGAGAGGCAACCGGCGACCACGAGGGTCTTGCAGGAGCCGGACTCCTTGCGCTGCGACATCTGGAGGATCGTGTCGATCGACTCCTCCTTCGCCGGTCCGATGAAGCCGCACGTGTTGACCACGATGACGTCGGCCGCGTCGGCGTCCGAGACCAGCCGGAAGCCCTCGAGACCGCTGACCCCGAGCATCACCTCGGTGTCCACACGGTTCTTCGGACATCCCAGGGACACGAAATGGATGGTGCGCTCGGACATTCGACCTTCGACGTGAACAACGACGGGCAGGGACCGGGGCAACCGTGGCCAGCCGCCATGGGGACGTCAAGCGGGCTATCCTCTGCGCCACCATGCGCCTCTTCCCCGGACGCCACGGCGCCCTTCGTGGCATCCCCTGCTGGCTGGCCGCGTCGGCCCTCGCGTTCGGCTGCGGGGGCGTGTCGGCGCGACCCTCGACAGCGCCCGAGGCTCCGGTCTCCGTGGCCACGCCCGCGCTCGACCGTGCGGTGGCGGCCGTGCACGCGCGCTTCGACGCCGAGAGCGCGCGCGCGTCCGCGGCGGTTGTCGATCGCTTCTTCCGGGTGCGCGGCAACGCGGGCTACCAGGCCTCGCTGCAGCACGTGCGCGATGGACTCGCCGCCGCGGGCGTGGAGCGGGTCCGCACGCTCGAGCTCGGGCCCGTGCAGCCCACGTGGACCCCGCACGCCGCGCGCCTCTCGCTGATCGAGACCGACGGAACGGAGGTCCCGCTCGTCGCCTTCGCGGACGAGGCCGGGCGCGACCGCGCGTCGCTGCTGATCGGCTCGGACGCCATCGACACCGTCGAGCTCGAGGTCGTCCGCGCGGACGCCGTCCACCGTGGACAGAGCGCGCGGGGTCGCCTGGTGCTGGGCGAAGGCTCACCGGAGTCCCTCTTCCGCGAACACGTCGAGCCGCGGGGAGCGCTCGGGGTGCTGGTCCGGAACCTGGCTCCGATCCATCACGCTTCGGCACACCCGGACGCCGCGCAGTTCGGCGCGCTGCCGGCCCACGAAGGGCGCCTCGCCCTCGGGTTCTCGCTCTCGGACGAGGATCACCGTGTGCTCTTTGCGGCGACCGAGCGTGGCGTCGCCCGCGTGCGCGTCTCGATCGACGTGACGGTCGGACGCTCCGCGGCCACCGCGGTCGAGGCCCGCATCGAGGGCAGCGACCACGACGCCGGCGCCATCGTGTTCTCGACCCACGTCGACGAGCCGGGGGCGAACGACAACGCGAGCGGCGTGGCCGCCTCGCTCGAGCTCGCCGCCGCGCTGCACCGGGCGATCGAGGATGGCGCAGTCCCGCCCCCGGCGCGCACGTTGATCTTCCTCTGGGGACAGGAAATGGAGGTGTCGCGCGCATGGCTCGAGGGCGCCGGGGTCTCCGTCGCCGCGGCCTTCGTGCTCGACATGGTCGGCCTGGATCCCGCGCTCGGCGCGCCGTTCCTGATCGAGCGACTGCCCGATCCGGGTTCGGTGTGGCTGCGCGCACCCGACCTCCCGAGCGGATGGGGCGCGGCGGACGTCGAGGAAGGCTCACTCCACGGGCACTTCCTCTCCGACTGGACCCGCGCGTCGGTGCGCGCCGTCGAGGCGAGCGAGGGGCGCCCCTGGCCGAGCCGTGCCCACCCGTACGAGGGCGGCAGCGACCACGTGAGCTTTCTCCGCCGCGGGGTCCCGGCCGTGCTGGCGTGGCACTTCCCCGACGACGCCTACCACACGTCACGCGACCGCATGGAGCGCGTGCGCGGCGACGAGCTGCGCCGGGTGGGCGCGGCGCTGGGGGGCGCGGCGCTCGTCCTCGCGAGCGGCGTCCCCTCGGATCGCGCCGAGGTGGCCGAGGTCGTCCGGCAAGCCGCCCTCGAGCGGCTCGGCTGGGCCGAGGACGCGGCACGCAGCGCGATCTCGCAGCCCGCAGCCCCCTCCGCCCCCGGAGACGGATTCGACGTGGCGCGAGCGGCCGAGCTGCGCGTGCTGAACGCCTGGGGGCGCTGGTACGACGAGGCGTTGAGCGCGATCGCCGCGTGGGATCGTGATGCCCTCGCGCTCCGTGAGGCGCTCAGGTCGGCGCGCGCCGACGTGGCGACGCGGCTCCTTCAGGGGGCGGGGCGCCTCCAGGAGATGCCGGCCCCCGCGGCTCCGTGACGTCGTCGTCGCCCGCCCCTCGGAACGCGCGGAGCACGTCCGTCAGGGCCCCCGAGAGTTCCCGGGCGGCGTCCTCCACCGTGCCCCCCGAGCGGCTCTTCCACGCCGAGAGCCGCTTCTCGACCCGGTTCCAGGCCTCGCGCGCCTCGAGCGAGGCGAGGTGCAACGAGAGCCGGACCTCGTGCCCGACCACGTCTAGCGTGTCCCCGACGCGCTCGAAATGGGCGTCGTCCCAGGCCTTCTTCGCATCCATCCCGGCGAGATGGGCACGGACCCGGAGTTCGTCACGGATCTGCTCGAGGGCTTCGAATCCGTCGCGCGTCTTGTCGGTCATGTCTTCTCTCCGCCCGCTCGGGTCCGTTCAGTCGATGTTCACGTCGCGCGCCGCCGAGAGGCTCTGCGAGGCCTTGCGGATGGTCACCTCGAGGATGCCGTCGTCCATGCGGGCCGAGACGGCGTTCTCGTCCGCGTCCGAGGGCATCGAGAAGCTCCGCAGGAACGCCCCGCGCCCGATCTCCAGACGGTGCGTGGTCTCGCCCTGCGTGGGGGGCGCCTTCGCCTTCCGCTCGCCTTGGATGGTGAGCACGCCGTCCAGCAACGAGACCTTGGCCTCGGCCTTGCCGACCCCCGGGAGCGCGACGCAGATCCGATATTCACCCTCGGACTCCATCACGTCGACCGGGGGAACCCACTCGGTGCGAAGCCCCCAGTCACGCGCCTCGAGGAGGCGCCCGAAGCCGAGCCAATTTCCCCTCGAATCGACGTCTCTCCACGGGTCGAACGTGCTTGCCTCGGTGCGACGAATGAGCGCCATCGGAGGAGCCTCCTGCGCGGAGTTGGGTCCAGCACGCCGCGCTCTTCTCGACGTAGGCCCGACCCGGGGTCCGGCAACCGCGCGCCCTCGGCACGGGCTTCCCCGACGCGCCGCGAAACGGTAGAAGGCGAGGCGATGAGCCGCGCGTCCTCGACTCCCAAGAAGCCCTCGAGCCCCGCCACCCCGTCCCCGAAGAAGAAGGCGTCCTCCGCGCGGTCTCGTCCCGCGGGCGCGCGGCTCACGGCCGCCACCGCCGATCGCCACGACCTCTACCAGAGGAGCGTGCAGGATCCCCGCTTCGAGGTGCGCTTCCTGCAGCGGGCCTTCCGCCGTCACACCGGCCGCGAACCGATGCGGCTGCGCGAAGACTTCTGCGGCACCGCGCTCTTGTGCGCCAAGTGGGTCGCGAGCCACCCGGAGCGCACCGTCGTCGGCCTCGACATCGACCGCGAGGTGCTCGATTGGGGCACGGCGCACAACCTCGCGCCGCTCGGGTCCGACGCCGCGCGTGTGACGTTGCTCGAGCAGGACGTCACCGTGCCGACCGCGGCCCGGTTCGAGGCCATCTGCGCCTACAACTACAGCTACTCGGTCTTCCACACCCGCGCGGCCCTGCGCACGTACTTCGAGGCCGCGTACCGCTCGCTCGAGGACGACGGGATCTTCTCGCTCGACGCGCTCGGAGGATGGGAGGCGCAGCAGGTGCTCACCGAGAAGCGCGAGGTCGATGGGTTCCACTACGTGTGGGACCAGGCGTCGTACGACGCGGTGACGAGCCGCTACGAGTGCCACATCTCGTTCGAGTTCCCCGATCGGACCAAGCTGCCGCGCGCGTTCGTCTACGACTGGCGGCTGTGGCAGCTCGCGGAGCTGCGCGA
>CAIKNO010000442.1 GCA_903828805.1 uncultured Sandaracinus sp.
ACAGGGCGGCAGCGACAGCGTGCTCGTGCGGCCGGCCGGGCCGGACTTTCCGACGCTGGTGCCGGAGCGCGCCCGCGTGCGGGTCGGCGAAGCGGCGCGGGTGGCGCTCCGCACCCGGCCGGGCGCGCGCGCATGGGGCGCCGTGCTGGTGCGCGATCTCGCAGCGCACGGAGGCGAGGCGGACTTCGCGGGCTACTTCCTGTCGCGGGCGTTCGACCGGGCGTTGCTCGAGGCGGACGGCGCGGTCGGCGAGCGCTTGGTGCGGGCGACGCTGGCGGCGTCGGCGCGTCCCGACGAGGCGCCCCGCTCGGCCTCGCCCTTGCTCGATGCGCTCGGGCTGCCGCGGGAGGACGGGGCCTTCGACGGCGCGTCGTTCGCGGAGGGCACGCTGCGGGATCCGTGGCCGCTCGCCCGGGAGCTCGAGCGGCGCGGCATCGGCCCGATGATGAGGACGCTCGAGGGCGCGCTCGCGGACGCGCTCGAGCACGGCACGCTCGACGAGATCACCGAGCTCCGCGGGTCCGAGCGCCGATTCCGCGACGAACTGCTCCGGGACGCGGGCTTCGCCACGCTCGGCGACGTGCCCGTGACGGCGGCGATGATCGAGGAGGTCGACCCGAGCTTCTCGTACGACGCGGCCGCGCGGCGCGTGGCGCGGGCGCGCCTGGTGCGGCTGCTCGCCGGGCTCGCGGTGTTCCTCGACCCGGGCGACGACGCGGGGATCGCAGCGCGGGCCGCCGCGCGCGAGCCGTGGCAGCGCTGGCTGCAGCGGATGGTCGAGCACGGCGCGCTCGATGCTGCGGCGCTCGACGATCCGTGGGGCGGAAGGTTCGTGCTGCGGCCGACGCGCTCGCCGGGGATCGTGCTCTCGTCGCGCGCGGCGCAGGTCGAGCTCGTCTCGCCCGGGCCGGACCGCCGCGTCGGCACGGCGGACGACGTCCGCTCGCCGTTCGTCCGCGTGGTCCCGCAGGGCACGCCCTACGCGGTCGCCTCCGGCGAGGACGCGCTGATGCGGCGGCTCGCCGTGCTCTCGCCCGCGCAGCGGACCCTCGAGGCGTGGCTCGTGTCGTACGCGCGGAGCAACGAGGAGGTCCGCGAGGACGAGGTCGGCGACGCGGTCGCCGCCTCGGTCAGCGAAGGGACGCTCGGCCTCGGCGACATGGGGACCATCGGTCATGGCGCGGGCTACGGCTCGGGTTCGGGGTACGGCGCGGGCGGCGGGGCGATGCGAAGTCGGATGGCGGCGCCCGCCGCCGCGAGGGTGTCGGGGCAGAGCGCGCTGTCGGGTCTGCTGCGCTCGCGGTTCCCCCCCACGGTCCATTTTCGCCCTGAATTCTCGGTCGATCCGTCCGGGACCACGTCCCTCGTCATCCCGCTGGCAGAGGCGGTGACCACCTACCGGGTCGAGGTCATCTTGTGGCGGGAGGACGGGTGGATGTGGTCGGCGCGCACCGAGGTCGCCTCGGATCGCGACGTCGTGGTCGATGCGCCGGTGCCGCCGGTCGCGCGGCTCGGTGACCGATTGGCGCTCCCCGTCCGCGTGCAGAACCGGGGCGCGCAGCCCGTCACGGTCGCGGTGGAGATCGTCGCGGCGGAGGCGTTCGCGTTCGAGGCGGCGGCGCCGACGCAGGTGACGATCGCGCCGGGCAGCGCCGTGCGGGTTCCGGTCACCCTGGTGCTCGGGGCGGTCGCGGAGGGGCCGGTGCAGATCGTCGTGCGCGACGTGAGCGGGGCCGTGCTCGACGCCGTCGAGCGGCCGATGCGCGTCGTCCCCTCGGCGCGGCGCGGGGTCGTCGAGGCGGTGTCCCTCGTGGAGGGTCGCGGGGCGCTCGACGTCGAGGTCCCCGCCGACGCGACGCCCCTCGATGGCAACGTCCGGCTCCTCGCGGGCCCGGCCATCTTCGAGGCGTCCTCGGATCCGGTGTGGCACGCGTGGTCGGAGGCGCTCGGCGCACCGGAGGCCTCGCCCGCGTCCGGAGCACGCATCGCGGAGGGCGGGCCGTCGAGCCTCTGGCTCGGCGGGGCGTACGGGAACGAGACCGTCGACGACGCGCGGCTGCGGCTCGCGATGGAGTCGATCGCGGGCGGGCTCGGACCTTCGTTCGACGCGAGCGCCTCACCGCGCGCCGGGCTCGAGGCGTCGTCGTGGGCCCTGCTCGGGCTGGCGCCCGCGCTCGCGTCGCCGGAACGGCGTCCGGCCCTTGCATCCGACCTGCGCGCGCTGGCCGAGAGGTTGCGGCGCGCGGTGGCGGACGGCGCGGCCTCGGTCGACGACGAGCCCGAGGTGATGGTGCTCGCCGCCGCGGCGCTGGCCGCCGGGGGCGGCGCGTCGACAGGCCCGCGCGTGACGGAACTCCTGAGGCGGCTCGAGCGGTCCGTCGTGGAGGTCGGGGCGGACGTGTGGCTGCCGGTTCGAGGGCGTCCGGTCCGCGCGACGCTGCTGCTCGCGGTGGCGGAGCTCGGCCTCGGGCATCGAGCACGCGCGTTCGCGCTCCTGTCGACGGTGCAGCGGTGGGCGCGCCTCGGTCATGCGCTCGGCCCGGACGAGGCGGGGCTCGGGCGCTACGCCGCGCTTCGCCTCGGGCGGGGAGTCCGTCCGACCCAGGCCCGCGTGGCCGTCGACGGCGTCTCACAAGACATCGTCTTGACCGACGGAACGTTGGAGCTCGACGCGGCCGCGCTCGCGGTGCCGGGGCGTCATCGCGTGGAGGTGTCCATCGAGGCGTCCGGTTCGGAACCCGAGGGCTCGGCCGAGCGCGCGCCGGTGCAGCTCGGGTGCATCGCCCACTTCGGGCTTCCTTGGTCACGGGCCGTGCAGGGTCCCGGGCCCTTCCACCTCGCGCTCGAAGGGGCGCCCGAGCCTGGGCCCGGCGCGCCGGGTCTATCGCTCGTCGTCGCCAACCGGCTGCCGCGATGGATCGCGGCTCCGACGGTGACCGTGTCGCTGCCGACCGGAGCGGAGTGGACGGCGGATGCCCAGGCCCTGGTGCGTCGCACGGTGCGCGCGAGCGAACTCGACGCCGGCACGCTGACGTGGACGCTCCGCGCGCTGCCGCCCGGAGCGGAGGTGAGGATCCCCTTGCCGCTCCGCTTCTCGGTCCCGGGGACGCTCGTCGGTCCCGGCGTCGAGGCCCACGCCGCGGACCGTCCGGCGGATGTGTCCGTGCTCGTTCCGCAACCGATGGTCATCGAAGGAGCAGCGCCATGAGGGGCATCGCGGGTCGGTTCGGGCGTGTGGTCACGATGGCGCTCGCGGTCCTCGTCGCGACGGGGGCGGCGGGGCATGCCGTGGGTCAGCAGCGCGCCCGGCGCACGGTGCCGGCGGGTGAGGTGACGGGCCTCGAGATGGCGATCGAGGGCGCCCTGGCCGCCGCGCCCGGAGCGCGCGTCACCTGGCTGGTCACGGTCTACGAGGTCCTTCGCCGCCGGGACCTGCGGCCCGCGCCCGGGGTTTCGCTCTCGGTGACGGGGGCGTTCTCGTCGGGCCCCGCGCTGCTGCGGACGCGGACCGACGCCGAGGGCCACGCCACGCTCTCGGTGGCCTTGCCGGACGACCTCGAGGGCGCGACGTCCGTGCAGGTCGAGGCGGTGTCGCCGCGCGGGATTCGCCGCGTCTTCGAGGCGTCGATCCAGCCCTCGGCGCGGCGGCGGATCGAGCTCTTCCTCGACCGTGACGTGGCGCTCACGGGCGGCACGGTGCGGGCGTTCGGTCGCGTGCGGGATGCGCTCGACGGTCGGGTGCTGCCGGCGGCCGAGGTCGTGCTCGAGGCGAGCCGGGGAGGCGCTGCGGTGCAGACGCCGCGGACGCTTCGCACCGACGCCGCGGGCGTGTTTTTCGGCGAGATCTCGCTTCCGGAGGCCGAGGGCGCGGTCGACGTCGACGCCCGCAGCGAGGACGCCCGGGGCCGCGCGTCGGTGTCGGTCGTGGCAGCGCGTGCGCCCGGCCTCGCGGTCCGGGTGCGGGTGGCGCGCGCGATCGTCGGTCCGGGCGAGGCCGTCGAGGCCTTCGTGCAGGTCCTCGACGCCGATGGGGCGCCGGTGCCCGATGCGCGGATCGACTGGGCGGATGCCCCGCGGCCGGCCGAAGAAGCGCAGCGCACCGACGCCGATGGACGGGCCCGCTTGCTCTGGGACATCGCCCGGGGCTCGGTCGACCGCGCGTGGGAGGACCGTTCGCGGGCGGTGCAGGTCGTGCACTCCGTGCTCGGGACGGCGTCCGGCCCCGCGGCGGTCCGGGTCGTCCGGCAGCGCGCCTTCGTCGCGTGGTCGGTCGAGGGGGGCACGCTCGCGCCGGGCCTCCCGGCGAGGGTGTTCGCGCGCGTGTCGGGGGCGGACGGCCTCCCTCGTCGCGGGCTGCCGGTGTCGCTCTCGGTGGCTGGAGGGACGGCGCGCTCGTCTGCGACGACCGACGCCGACGGGGTCGCGGTGTTCGAAGGCGTGCGCGCGGACGGGGGCGACGCGGAGGGCGGGTGTGGGGGCCCGACCTCGCTCGAGGCGACCCTCGCGTTCGAGCAGACGCAGGAGCGGCTCTGCTTGCCCATCGATCCCGACGCGACGCTCGCGGTCCGGGCGCGCCCCGCGGGGGCGGGCGGACGCTTGCAGGTCGAGGTCGAGCGACGGGCGGACGTCGCCCACGCGCCCGTCGTCGTCACCGCGCTGGTGTCGAGAGACGGGGGATGGGCGCCGGTCGAACGGGCGCTCCTCGGCGCCGGGGAGACGGGCGTGACGATGGGGGCCGCGCTGCCGGTCGGGGCGACGGTCTGGGTCCGAGCACGCCCCTCGCTCGAGGCCGGGCAGCAGGCGCGCGGGGGCGGCACGGTCGTGTGGACCGGCGCGGCGCCGCCGCGTCCCGCGCTTGCCATGCGTGGCGCCCGGGCGGGACAGATCGAGGCGCTCGACGAGGACACGACGCAGGTCGTGGTGGCCGTCGGAGCGGCGGGACGGCGGGCCCTCGAGGGTGCCTTCGACGCGCGGCTCGGACGCCTCGGCGCGGCCGCCGCGCACGGCGGAGGAGCGGGTCTGCTCGACGCGCTCGCGGCCTCGCTGGTGCCCTCCGATCTCGCGGCGTCCTCGGTGCTCCGGGACGGACGCCTCGACCCTCTTCCGCTCCCCGACGACGCCGTGGCGCTCGGGCTGCTCCGCGACCCGTGGCGGACACGGGCGCGCTTCGTCCGCGGTCGCCTCGGCGCGCTGATGCGCGCGGTGGAGTCGGCGGTGGACGCGCGCGTGCCCGAGGGGCTCGAGGAGGTCGCCGTGCAGGAAGGCGGTCGCTTCCGCTTCGCCGCCGAGGTGCTCGATGTCGCGCTCCGCGAAGCCGGACTCGCGGACGAGCGGACCGCAGCGCTCGATGGTGAGCCGATGGACGTGCAGGCGCTGGCGCAGCTCGACCCCGCGTTCACGTTCGACCACGTGGCGGCGCGGCTCACGCGGGCGCGGCTCTTCCGGCTGCTCGACGCGCTGCGCCAGCTGGTGCACGGCCTCGATCTGGATCTGCCCTGGGCGCGTCTGGGCGATCCCCGGCAGTATCCGCTCAGCGTCCTCGAGGCGGACGTGCCGTGGCGTTCGGGCGAAGCTCCGTCGCGGGCCGCCCTCTTCGACGGCTGGGGCCGCCCCTTCGTGCTGAGCCCCGTGCGAGGCGCGCCTCGATTCACCCGGTTGCAGCCCGTCGAGGGGTTCGAGCTGGTCAGCCTCGGCCCGGACGGACGGCTCGGGACGGCGGACGATCTGGTCGATCCCTTCGCACGCATCCTCGTGGGCGGGAGCGTCTACGCGGAGGCCGTCGGCGAGGACGAGCTGGTCGCCCGGTTGACGGCGGTCGCGCTCGGCCGCGCGACGGTGGAAGCCCTGCGAGACGAGCTCGCGGTCGTGCCGGACCACGGCTCGTGGGAGGCCGTCGGAACGCCGCGCTCGTCGTTCACCGAGGTCCCGACGCCGCTGCCGCCCGACGCCGAGGGGCTCGCGCCGGAGTCGCCGTTCGCGACGACGATCGGGGCGGTGGTGCGCGGGGCCCGCGGGGCCTCCACACCGTTCTCGTGGTCGCTCCCTCCGACGCTGCGTCGCGGGTTGCACGCGGTCGCGCTCACGTTCGCCGAGGGCGGCGGTGCGTCGTGGGCGGAGGCGTCCTTCGTCGCGGGCGCGCGGGTTCGCCCGCGCCTCGAGGCCCCGGGGCAGGTGCGGGTGGGCGAGCAGGTCCGCGTGCCGCTGACGATCGAGCGCCTCGGCGAGGGCGCGGCGCCTCGGATCCGCGTGGAGGCGGACGGGCCCGGGCTCGCGGCGTCGGTCGAGGGGCACGACATCGTGCTCGAGGGCGTACGGGCCGGGCTCGCGGGGTTCACGGTGACGCTCGAGGAAGAGGGGGATCCATCGCCCTCGGTGCATCACCGCGTCCGCGTGTTGCCCGATGGAGCGCTCCGCGCGGTTCACACCGGCCGCATGGCCGCGCCCGAGGCGACGCTGACGCTGGAGGTCCCCGGAGGAGCCCGCGGGCAGCGGGGCCGCGTGGTGGTCGGGGCGCCCCGGGCCATGCGCCTCGATCCGCTGTTCGCGGAAGCGTCGGAGGGGCATGCGGCGGTGTCGGCGTGGGCCAGTGCGGTGGCGGGCGAGGCGGTGTCTCCGGACCTGCTCGCCGCGCTCGAGCGCGGGTTCTCCGAGGACGCGGTCGCGCTCTCGCGGGCCTGCGCCCTGGTCGCGTGGGCGGTGCAGCCGGAGCCGTCGCGCTTCGGCTGGGATGCCGCCCGGCGGATCGCGTCGGAGC
>CAIKNO010000443.1 GCA_903828805.1 uncultured Sandaracinus sp.
GGCGGCGAGGACGCGGGGGCGCGGGACGCGGGTCCGCCCCCGGTGCCGGGATGTGCGAACCCGCGCGCCGCGAACCACGATCCGGCGGCGACCGTGAACGACGGCTCCTGCGTCTTCACCGTGACGTTCGCGGTCGACCTGACGGCCTACGAATACGACCGTGAAGCCGGCGTCGCGGTGCGCGGCACCTTCTGCACCAGCGACTGCCCGACGCTGAGCGACGCCGACGGCGACGACGTGTGGGTGGGCTCCGCCGATCTGACGTCGGGTCACCACGAGCACCAATTCGTGCTCACCGCCACGCCGGAGGTGGTGGAGACCGTCCCCTCGTTCTGTCGGGCCGAGGGCGCGACGAGGCGCGCGTTCGACGTGGGAGACGACGCGGTGGCGCTCGACCCCGTCGCGTTCGCCGGATGCACGGTGTTGCCCGTGGTCGTCGACGGCTTCTACGCGGCGAGCGGGTTCTTCGGGGACGTGACGAACATCGGCGTGACCGAAGCGTGCCCGATGCGCGGCGGAGGCGGCGCGGGCGCATGCCGAACGTGGTCGTACGCGCGCGGCGCGATGGGCTTCGCGGGCGCGTTCTGGCAGTACCCCGAGAACAACTTCGGCGCGATGCCGGGGTTCCCGATGCCCCGTGGCGCGACGCGGATCAGCTTCTCGGCGTGGGGCGCGGCGGGCGGCGAGGTCGTGAAGTTCCTGACGGGCTTCGCGCCCGACGCGTCCGGTACACGCGACGGCTTCGCGCGCGAGACGCGGGACATCACGCTCACCACGACGCCGACGGAGTACACGATCAGCCTCGTCGGCGTCCGCTACGACCTCGTCGCGGGCGCGTTCGGCTGGGTCGCGGGCCTCCCCGACGGCAGCGCCCCCATCACGTTCTACCTCGACGACGTGCGCTGGGAGCGAATCCCCGAAGACCTCTCGAGCGTGCCCGGGTGCATGGACGCCGACGCGTCGAACCACAATCCGGGCGCGACCATGGACGACGGCTCGTGTCTCTACCCCGTGACGTTCGAGGTCGACATGACGTGCCCCGATCCGGCCGGCGCCTTCAGCACCGTCTGGGTCACCGGTCCGTTCTGCAGCTGGTGCGCCCGCGGCTTCGCGCTCACGGACCCCGACGGCGACGGGGTGTACGCGGGCACCTTCGACTTCCCTGCCGGACCGCTCGAGCACAAGTTCATGGTCGACAACTTCGCGTCGCAGGAGAACCTGATCGGCGACGGCGCGTGCGCGCCCGTGACCGACGGCATG
This sequence comes from uncultured Sandaracinus sp., assembly GCA_903828805.1. Classification (GTDB taxonomy): domain Bacteria; phylum Myxococcota_A; class Polyangia; order Polyangiales; family Sandaracinaceae; genus Sandaracinus. The sequence goes on from CAIKNO010000443.1 coordinate 1,261, forward strand.
ACGTACGCGAACCGGCAGGTCACGGTCGATTCGATGCCGACGCGCACGACGGCCGCGTACGGTCGCTGCGCGGCCTGCCCCTGACGCCCTCGGATCCCGCCCTCCCCCGTCCGCGGGCGAGGGCGGGACGTTCGAGCCTCGCCGCCGGAACGATCGCCCCCCATGAAGTCCAAGCCCGAAGGTTCTTCCGTCTCTCCGCCGCGCGTCGTGGACGCCGCGTCCATGCGCGCGGAGAACCGACGGCTGATGCTGAACCTCCTCTGGAAGGAGCGAGAGGCGTCACGCGCCGAGCTCGCCCGCCGGACGGGGCTCAGCCGGTCGACGGTCTCGGCCATCATCGAGGACCTGATGGAGACGGGGCTCGTGCGCGAGGCGCGGACCGGCGCCTCGACGGGCGGCAGGCGCCCGATCGTCCTCGCGTTCCAGGCCGACGCCGCCCTGCTCGTCGGCGTCGAGTTCGGCGCCACGCACATCAGCCTCGTGCTGACGGACCTCTACTGCACGGTCCGTGAGTTCCGGGAGGTCGCGTGTCCGGTGCGCGACGAACCGGAGACCGCGCTCCGGTGGGTCGAGGACGGGATTCGCGCGCTGCTCGGGGGCGCGCGCGGGGGAAGCCCCGAGCTCGTCGGCATCGGCGTCGCGGCGCCGAGCCCGATCGATCCGCGGCGCCCTGGCGAGCTCGTGCCCACGATCGTGCCGAAGTGGGCGGGCATCGACGTCGCGCGTCGGCTCGGTCGGGCCTTCGGGCGACCCGTGCTGCTCGACAACGACGCCAACCTCGGCGCGCTCGCGGAGCACTGGTGGGGCGCGAGCCAGAGTCCGCACCTGGCCTACCTGAAGGTCGCCACGGGCATCGGCGCGGGACTGATCCTCGACGGGCGCGTGTTCCGCGGGATCGGAGGCGTCGCAGGCGAGATCGGGCACACGTCGATCGACCCGAACGGCCCGGCTTGCATGTGTGGTCTTCGCGGCTGCCTCACGACGCTCGTGGGGACTCAGCGCCTGTTCGAACTCGTGCGCGAGCGGCGGGCGATCCACCCGACGGGTCCGCTCGACACAGGTCCGCTGAGCGTCGATGCGCTCGTGGACGCGGGGCTGGCCGGCGACGCGCTCGCGCGCGACGTCCTCGCGCACGCGGGACGCACCCTCGGGATCGGCGTCGCGAACCTGTTGAACCTCGTGAACCCCGAGCGCGTGGTCGTCGGTGGCGGCCTCACGCGCGCGGGGGATCTCCTGCTCGAACCGCTGCGCGAGCGGGTGCGCTCCTTGGCGCTCGCGGAGTCGATCGCCCAGGCCGCGATCGAGCCCGCGTCGCTCGGAGAGCGCGGCATCGCGATCGGAGCGGCGACGCTCGTGCTCGAGAAGGCGCTGGCCTTTCCCTCGACGTTCCCGCAGCGCGTGAAGCGCGGAGTCCGGACATGAAGCAAGTGAAGATGGCGGTCTCGGTGTGGCTGCTGGCGGGCGGGTGCGTCGCGGAGAGCGGGGTCCCGATCGAGCCTCCGCCGGCCTTCGTCCTCACGTTCGCGGACGAGTTCGACGGCGGGGAAGGCGCGCTGCCGGATCTCAACGTATGGAAGCTCGACCTCGGGACGGGACCGAACGGCGACGGCTGGGGCAACGGCGAGCGGCAGTACTACACGGGTCGTCCCGAGA
>CAIKNO010000444.1 GCA_903828805.1 uncultured Sandaracinus sp.
AGGGGTGGGCTTCGGCTCGACGATGAGGGTGGTCCTGCCGAGGCGGGCGCCGGGGCCGAAGTCCGCGGAGCGCCGCGGGGCGGACGCCGGGGGCAAGGTGGCCGCGTGACGGGCGAGGGCGCGCGTGAGCCGGGTGTCCCGAGCGTGCTGGTCGTCGAGGACGAGGATCATCTCGCGGCGGGGCTGAAGCTGAACCTCGAGCTCGAGGGGTATGCCGTGGAGCTCGCCGGCACGGCGCGGGCGGCGGGGGAGCTCTTGCTCGACGCGGGCCGCTTCGACGCGATCGTCCTCGACGTGATGCTCCCGGACCTCGACGGGTTCTCGCTCTGCGCGCGTCTGCGCCGCGCGGGCAACTACACGCCCGTCATCATGCTCACCGCGCGGGCGTCCGCCGAGGATCGGGTGCGGGGCCTCGAGGCGGGGGCGGACGACTACCTCGTCAAGCCCTTCGATCTGAACGAACTGCTGGCCCGCGTTCGCTCGGTGCTGCGGCGGCAGGCTTGGAATCTTCGCAACGGGCGGCCTGTCCGGCGCGGCGTGACGATCGGCGAGGGCTCGGTGGACTTCGAGAGCCACGAGGTGCTCGTCCGCGGCGAGGCGGTGAAGCTGACGCGGCTCGAGCTCGACCTGCTGCGCTTCTTTGTCGAGCATCCGGGCAAGGTGATCTCGCGGGACACGCTGCTCGAGGAGGTCTGGAAGCTCCGGAACTACTCGACCGCGCGCACCGTCGACAACTTCATCTCGCGGCTGCGCCGGCATTTCGAGCGCGACGCTCAGGAGCCGCAGCACTTCCTCAGCGTGCGCGGCGCCGGCTACAAGTTCGTGCCCTGAGGCGCGCGCGCGGGCACGCCGACGTCCATCCCGTCGGCCTCGGCCGGCTCGGAGCCGAACACGCCCTCCCACCGCGCGATGACCACGCTCGCGAGCGCGTTGCCGAGGACGTTGACGGTGGTGCGCGCCATGTCCATCACCTCGTCCACCGCGAGCAGCATCGCGACCCCGGCCTCGCCCGGGAGGCCGAAGCCCGCGCAGGTGCCCGCGATGATGACCAGCGTCGCGCGTGGCACGCCGGCCACGCCCTTCGAGGTCAGCATGAACGCGAGGACCATCACGATCTGCTGCCCGAGCCCCATCTCGATGTGCGCGGCCTGCGCGATGGTGAGCGAGGCGAGCACGAGGTAGAGCGTCGAGCCGTCGAGGTTGAACGAGTACCCGGCGGGGATGACGAAGCTGGCGACCCTTCGGGGCACGCCGAACGCGACGACCTCCTCGAGGAGGCGGGGCAACGCGGCCTCGCTCGAGGCGGTCGTGAACGCGGTGAGCGCGGGTTCTCGAAGTTGCTTCAGGAACGCGCCGACCCGGATCCCGGTGACGAGCATGATCGGGACGAACACCAGCACCACGAGCAAGAACAGCGCGAAATACAGGGAGCCGACGAGGCGCGCGTAGCGGCCGAGGAGGAACGCGACCGCGGGCCAGCCGCGCACCATCACGCCGTCGACCTCGTGGCCGGCGGCCATGTGGCTCACGTTGTAGGCCATCGCGCCGAACACCCCGATCGGGGTCAGGCGCATCACGAGGTCGGTGTACTTGAACATCACCTGCGCGGTGGCCTCGAGCAGGTCCATCAGCGGCTTGCCGGGGGCGCCGAGGCGGGTGAGCGCGACGCCGACCAGCACCGCGAACACGACGATCGGCAGCAGGTCGCCCTCGGCCCAGTGCTTGGCGAGGTTCGACGGGAACAGATGGAGCGCGAGGTCCCAGCCGGAGGCCGGTGCCGCCGGGGTGACGCCGGAGGCGGTCACGCCGAGGTCGATCGGCAGCCCGTCGCCCGGGCGCAGCCAGTTCGCGACGCCGAGGCCGATGAAGAGCGCCAGCGTCGTGACCGCCTCGAAGTAGAGCAGGGCCTTGGCCCCCATCCGGCCGACGGCCTTCAGGTCCCCCGTCTGCGCGATGCCGACGACGATGGTCGACACCAGCAGCGGCACGATCAGCCCCTTGATCAGCGCGATGAACGCGCGGGACAGGAACCGGAAGAACTCGTAGGCCTGCGGATGGACGTCCGAGGGGAACGAGCCCCCGAGCAGCACGCCGAGCGAGAGGCCGACGACGATCCACAGCGTGCCCGACCGGAACCACGGCGTGCGGGCGGGTGGGTGAGCGGCGGCGGCGGACGCGGTCGGCATGTCCGCGTTGGTACCACGGCGGCGGCGGACCTGGCGCGTCGGGCGGACGGCGTGCGTGCCAGGACTTTCGATCGCGTTGACCGAACCGTGACCGAGCCTGACCGAACCGTGACGGTCTCCGGGCCCGCTGCCGCCTAGGGTGGGGCCCATGTCCACGTCCCCGCTGGCGTCCGCGCCCTCGGTTCCGTTCTCGCTCCCGCCCTCGTCCGTCCGGGAGGCCGGCGGCCTCGGGCCTGGTCTCGTCGGGCCTGGCGCGCGAGGGCCCGCCGCGTCGGAGACGACGGGGCCGCGCAGGGAGACCTGGGCACCGTTCGACTGGGTCGGGTTCGTGCCGTTCGTGCTCTGCCACCTCGCGGTGCTGGGGGCGCTCTGGTCGGGGGTGACTTGGACGGCGGTGGCCGTCGGCATCGGTCTCTACTGGGCGCGCATGTTCGGTGTGACGGCGGGCTATCACCGCCTGTTCGCCCACAAGTCGTACGAGACGAGCCGACCGTTCGCGTTCGCGATGGCGTTCCTCGCGCAGTCGACCATCCAGAAGGGGGCGCTCTGGTGGGCCTCTCACCACCGCGCGCACCATCTGTACTCGGACACGCCGCGCGATGCGCATTCGCCTTTGCAGCAGGGGTTTCTCGAGTCGCATCTGGGGTGGATCTTCCACACCGGCGACAGCCCGGACTGGAAGCGGGTGCAGGACTGGGCGCGCTTCCCCGAGCTCGTGTGGCTCGACCGCTACTACCTCGTCCCGCCGGTCGTGCTGGGCTTCACGGTGTGGGCGCTCTTCGGGTGGAGCGGCCTCTTCGTGGGGTTCTTCGCGAGCACGGTGTGCACCTGGCACGGCACGTTCGTCATCAACTCGCTCGCGCACGTGTGGGGTTCGCGCCGCTATCCCACCCGCGACGACAGCCGCAACAACCTGTGGCTGGCGCTGATCACCATGGGCGAGGGCTGGCACAACAACCACCACCACCACATGGGCTCGGCGCGTCAGGGCTTCTTTCCCGGCGAGATCGACCTGAGCTACGGGATCCTCTGCGGCCTCGAGAAGCTCGGGCTCGTGTGGGACCTCAAGCAGCCGCCCGCGCGGGTGCTCGAAGAGGGCCGCGCGCTCGATGCGGCGCGGCGCTCAGCGCGGTCGGCCTGAGGAACGTCCGCCTGAGGGTCGTCGGCCCGAGGGTCGTCGGCCCGCGGAACCTCGGTCCGATGACGATCGGTGCGTGGCAGCGCGCCCGGGCTCAGCGGGCGTCGAGGTCGAACGGCTCGCCCTCGATCCGATGCCCTCCGGCGCACGTGGTCGCGACGAAGCGGTAGACGCCCGCGTCGAGCGGGCCGCATTCGTCGCAGCCGCATTGCGCGTCCCCGCTCGTGCCGAGGAATTCCGGGGGCCGCAGGGCGCCTCCGGGCGCGAGGTCGACGCACGTCGGGGCCTCGTGGTCGCAGTCGGGGCGGAGCGTCAGGCCCGAGGTCGAGACCGGCACGAAGGCCTCGCCGTCCTGGCGCTCGACCCCGAGCGCGCTGGAGAGACGCACGAGGGCGCTGCCTCGGTTCTCGAGGGCGATGGAGACGGAGTGGGCGCGCCCCGGGGTGCCGCGGAGCACGAGCCCCTCGGGTCGACCCGGATCGTCCACAGGGGCGGCTTCGGGGGTCGTGGGCGCAGGCGTGGCCTCGGGGGCCGACGCGGGGACGGCCGCCGGAGCGGTCTCGGGCGCCGAAGGCTCGGGCGGTGGGGTCGAGCCTGCGCCCGTCGAGCCCCCGCATGCCGAGAGGAGAAGGCCGAGGGCCAATCGCGCGCGCATCAACGAACTCCGTGGGCTCATGGGGATGCGGCGGGCGCGGTCGCCGGAACCGGCTCCACCGTGGGCGATGGAAACCACGAGGCGAGGCCGGTCAGCAAGAAAGCCTGCACGATCACCATCAGGAGGAAGGGCACGAGCGCCGTGGGCAGCGCGGCCAGGGGGCCGACGCCGCTGCCCATCCGGGCGCCGGACTGCAGGGAGATGAAGAGCAGCACGAGCGGCACCACGGTCAGGAACTGCAGCAGCTCGAGCGTGCCCGGGGCCAGGTCCGGGGGCAGGCCCCACGCGAGCACCGAGCGGAGCACGGCGCTCAGCGGGATCAGGAACGCGCGGTAGCCGAGCACGCGCACGGGCGCGTGGGGGTGTCCGCGATCCGCGAACGCCCGGCTCAGGCTCAGGTAGGGCGCCGCGAGCGCCGCGAGCTCGGCGAGGCCGAGCAGCGCTCCGAGGACGGCGGCGCGCGCGACGTCGAGGGCGATGGTCGTGGCGTCGGGCGCCGGGGTGCCGAGGGGGCCGACCCGGAACGAGGGGCCGAAGAGCACCGTGTGCGTGAGCGGCACGATCCACGAGAGCAGCGAGAGCGGCACGAAGGTGGCCAACCAGAAGGTGAGCGAAGGCTCTCGGGCGCCGTGCGTGAGGGTCGGGGCGCTGGCGGTTGGCGAGAACGCCGTCGCCATCGTTCCGAGCCAGCGGGCGACCGGACCGCGCGTGGCGTCTTCCCAGGGGACCTGCGGCGCGGCGGCCGACGGATCGGCCCGGAGGCACGCGTGGCAGCGGCGGATCGTGTTGTGCCAGCACCCGATGCACACGGGCTTCCGGCACCGGGGGCACACGAGGATGGCGCCCTTGTCGGGATGGACCGCGCAGGGGGCGCCTTCGGGCGGGCTCTCGAGGGGTTCGTCCCCGTCGGCTTCGGAGCCCTTGGTGTCGGGTTCGTCGCCGCGTCCCGTCGGCCCGTTCTGCTCGCTCACGCGAAAGCTCCTCGCCGGCCGGCCTCAGGCCATCTCGAGGAAGAGCCGGTCGGGGTTCTCCAGGTAGCTGATGATCTCGTACGCGAAGGCCGCGCCGACGTGACCATCGACGATCCGGTGGTCGAACGACAGCGAGAGCAGCATCACGTCCCCGATGACGATCTGACCCTCGCGCACGACCGGCTTCTGCTTGATCTGATGCACGCCGAGGATGCCGACCTCCGGCAGGTTCAGGATCGGCGTCGCGAAGAGGCCGCCCTGGGTGCCGAGCGAGGTGATGGTGAAGGTCGACCCGACGAGGTCGCTGCCCGCGATGGTGCCGTTCTTCGCGGCGGTGCCGAGGCGGTCGATCTCGAGGGCGAGATCGAGCAGCGAGCGGCGGTCGGCGTTCTTCACGACCGGCACCATCAGGCCCTGATCGGTGGAGGCCGCGATGCCGAGGTGGAAGTACTTCCGCTGGACCAGCTCGTTGGTCGACTCGTCGAGGGCCGAGTTCAGCACGGGGTGCCGCTTGAGCGCGCCCACGACGGCCTTGACGATGAAGGGCAGGAACGTGAGCTTCACGCCCGCCTTCTCGGCGGCCGGTTGCATCCGCTTGCGCACGGCCTTCAACGCGCCGACGTCGCACTCCTCGACGAACGTGAAGTGCGCCGCGGTGTTCTTGGCCACCTGCATGCGCTCGGCGATCTTGCGCCGCACCCCGACGAAGGGGCGACGCTCCTCGAGGTCCGACGGGGTCCCCGCGGGAGGCGCGACGACGATGGGCGCGCGCCCGGAGGAGGGGGCCGAGGGGCGTGCTGCGGTGGCGCGTCCGGCGTCGGAGGGGGGCATCGCGACGGGCGCCGCGGGCGCGCTGCCCGAGGGGCCCTCGGCGTGGGCGCGGACGTCCTCGGAGGTCACGCGGCCGCCGGGTCCGCTGCCCGCGACGAAGCGGAGATCGACGTCGAGCGTGCGCGCGAGCTTCCGGGTCGCCGGGGTCGCGAGGGGCCGTTCGTTCACCTTCGCGTCGGGGGCGGAGGTGGTTCCCGGCGCGGTCGTCGAGGCCGGGCTCCGCTGGAACACGTGGGTCCCGGGGAGGGTGTCCTTGATGTCGCCGACGGCGGTCGCCGCGGGCCCCTGATCCGGCGGGGTCGCGCTCGACGGCGCGGGGGCCTCGAGGGCCGCGCGCGGTGCAGGCGCGGGCGCTGCGGTCGCCGGCGCGGAAGGGGTCGACGCCGCGGGCGCGCGCTCGACCGAGGCGTCACCCGTCTCGATCGTCACCAGCCGCGCGCCGACCGGCAGGACCTGCCCGACGCCCACGTACGTCTCCACGATCGTGCCCTTCTTCGGGGCCCCGATCGTGACCGTCGCCTTGTCGGTCATGACCTCGACCATGGCCTGGTCTTCCTTGACGACGTCGCCGGCCTTCACGTGCCAGGCGACGATCTCGCCTTCCGCGACGCCCTCGCCGATGTCCGGAAGCTTGAAGTCGAAGCGAGCCATTCCGATGCTCCTCAGTAGTTCGCCGTGGCGATGAGCTGCGGGACGATGCGGTGTGCGAGCGGGAGGTATTCGTTCTCGAGGGTGTACGGGAACGGGGTGTCCCATCCGGTCACGCGCGCGGGCGGCGCCTGGAAGTGCAGGAACGACTGCTCGGTGACCAGCTGCAGGATCTCCGCGCCGAAGCCGCAGGCCTTGGGGGCCTCGTGCACGACGACGATGCGGCCGGTCTTCTCGACGCTGCGCACGATGCTCTCGAGGTCGAGCGGCCACAGCGTCCGCAGATCGACAACCTCGCACGAGATCCCCTGCGCCTCGACCGTCTCGGCGGCGCTCAGGGCCTCGTAGAGCATCGCGCCCCACGCGACGACCGTCACGTCCTCGCCGGGACGGACGACCTTCGCCTCTCCGAGCGGCAGCGTGTAGGCCTCGTCCGGCACGTCCATCTTCACCGCGCGGTACACGCGCTTGGGCTCGAAGAAGAGGACGGGATCGTCGTCCTGGATCGCCGCGGCGAGGAGCCCCTTCGCGTCGTAGGGGTTGCTCGGGCACACGACCTTGAGGCCGGCCGTGTGGATGAAGAGCGCCTCGGGCGATTGCGAGTGGTACGCGCCGCCCTTGATGCCGCCGCCATAGGGCGTGCGGATGACCATCGGGCACGTGTACTCGCCCCCGGAGCGGTAGCGGTACTTCGCGGCCTCGCTGACGATCTGGTCGAACGCCGGGTAGATGAAGTCCGCGAACTGGATCTCCGGCACCGGGCGCATGCCGTAGGCGGCCATGCCGATCGCGGTGCCGATGATGCCCGCCTCGTTGAGGGGGGTGTCGATGACGCGGTCGTCGCCGAACTCGTCCCAGAGGCCCTGGGTGACGCGGAACACGCCGCCCACCTTGCCCACGTCCTCGCCGAGGACGACGACGCGACCGTCGCGTTGCATCTCGAGGCGGAGCGCCTCGTTGATGGCCTGAACCATGTTCTTCTGGGTCATGACTCGTTCTCTCGACGTGCAGCGACGGGGGCGCCAGAGGGGGCATCGAGGAGCGCGCGCTGCTGCGCCTCGAGCTGGGGTCCGAGGGCGGCGAACACGTGCTCGAACAGCGACGCGCGCGCCGGGGGGGCCGCGGCCATCGCAGCGCGGACGGCGGCTTCGATCTCGAGGGTGGTGTCGCGGTGCAGCGCGAAGTCCTGGGTGCTGTCCCAGACGCCCGCGGCGATCAGAGCGTCGCGCAGCGACTCGATCGGACACGCGGGGTCGGTCCGGACGATCTCGAGGAGGGTCGGACCTTCGCCCGACCGGGCGCGCGCGAGGGCCCGGGTGAGCGCCGCGTGCACGCCGGCCACGTCGTGCGCCGGGGCTTCCGCGGCCTCGACGCCGTAGGCCACCGCCTTGTCGATCACGCGCTCGACGGGCCGGGGCAGACCGGACGCGCCCGTGCGGTCGGTGCGGCAGACGAACACGATGGGCGCGCGCGTCGCGCCGGCGAAGTTGACCGCGGTGTGGAACTCGCCGGCGTCCGCGGCGGCCTCGCCGAAGAGCGCGAGCGTCACGACGTCGTCGCGCCGGAGCTTGCCGGCCCACGCATGACCGGCGGCGTGGGTCAGGTGGTTCGACAGCAGGCCCGAGGGCGGACCCACGCGGAGCGCGCGCGAGGCCAGCATCGCCGGGGCGGCGTGGCCGTGCGTCGGACCCTCGGCGGTGCCGAACGCATGGGCCACGTAGTCGGCGATGGGCAGGCCGCGGACGAGCGCGGCGGCGTGCTCGCGAAGCCCTGGAAACACCGCGTCGTCGGGCCGGAGCGCGAGCACGACAGCCGCCAGGCTCGGCTCGAATCCGCGCGCGTCGGGGTGGGCCCCGATGCGGCCCGCGTGGGCGAGCGAGGAGAGGCGCTCGTCGAGCCTTCGGGCCCGCACGGATGCACGGTAGACAGCGAGCAAGTCCTGCATGAGAGGCGGCCTCTATACCACGGAGGCTCGGCGTGGGAGGGCGTGATCGGGCAGCCTTTCGATCGTTGACGCGACGCGTCATGCGCACGCTTGCGCGGGGCGGGGCGCGCGTGCAACGTCCCGGGCCATGTCGTCCCGGCCCCTCGATGGTGAGGACCTCCGCCGCGCCCTCGAGGCGCACCTCGGACCGGTCCAGAGTTCGGACCTCGCGGCCCACCTCCGGCGAGACGCGGTGTTCGTCGTGTCGGGCGGCGTTCCGCTCGTGTCGTGCGGCGTGGCGGTCGCCACCAACGACACCGCGTCGGTCGGGGCGTGGCTCGCGAGCGGGACGCTGCGGCGGCCCTCGGCCGAGGAGGCCGAGGCCTGGCTCGCGTCGTCGACGCGGCGCTGGCTCGCGCTGGTCGTTCAGCCCTTCGTGCTCGTGCAAGACCTGCTCGACTGATCCACGGCGGACGCCGTCACCGGCCGAGCTGCTGGGTCAGGGCGCGCCACAGGAACCCGGCGCCCATGACGCCGACCTCGGCGACCTTCACGTAGGTGGGCACGTCGAGCATGGACGCCTGGTAGTGGGGCTTCGCCCACCCCTGCACGCCCTCGCGGTCGATCCACGCGGCGTGCAGTGGAAAGCCCGGCCTCAAGCCGCGGCTGCCTGCGCCCGGTCCGAGCTTGCAGACGGGCCCGAGCGAGAGGGGCCGGGACGTGTCGAAGACCCACACCTCGACGTGGGGCGCGTCGGGACCCCACACGCATGTGACGAGCCAGCCCTGGCGCACCGAGGTCGCGTCGGCGCGCGGCACGAAGACGGGCGCCCCGGCGAACCAACCGGGGGCGAAGGCGTAGGCGGAGTCGAGTCGGAGGTCGGCGTCGAGCGCGAAGAGCTTCACGGTGTGCGAGCCATCGCCCATGCGGGCGCGGAACGTCTCTTCGGGGACGAGCCGCGGGTGCCCCGCGTTCCGGAAGACCTCGAACGCGCGCTCGGCCGTGACCTCGGGCAGGTAGCCGCCGGCGACCCACCACGTGAGCTCCGGTCGCTCGAGGCAACGGGCCAGCGCCCCCGGCAGACCGGGCGCGTCCGGCGTCTCGTACGAGAGCGGCTGGGCGGGCGGGAGCAGGTTCATGCCGAAGCCGAACTCGTCCGGCGCGTCGGGATCGGGGAACGCGCGGGTCTCCACCGTGCCGCGGCGCAGGTCGATCGTGTGCTTGCGGACCTGGTTCAGGTCCGTGGTGCCGGTGAACAGGCCGAGGAACGCGCGGTGGGCGTGGCCCCCATCGACCAGGCGATCTCCCTGCTGGAGCTGGTCGGCGGGATCCGCCCCGAGGTTGTGCTGCGCGTAGAACGTGATCTGCCCGTCGGTGTCGTCGGCGCGTGCGACCGCGTGCGTCAGCTCCCCCTCGAGCACGAAGCGGCGCGCCTCGATCGTGGTGGCCTTCCGGCGGAGGGCCTCGCGCAGATCCTTCTTCGACACGACGTACACCGCGCAGCGCGACGTCGGCACCGGGGCGTGGAGGCTCTCGAGCACGCGGGTCCACGCCCGGTCGAGCCGCGCGCGGAGTCCCTTCGACGCGCGCTTGTGAAGGGCGCGCCGGATCAGCTCGAGCAGGGGCTCGACGAGCGCGGCGGTGTTGAGCACGAGGTTCGCGTTGAACACGACCACGTGGTCGCGCGTGAGGCAGACCTGATGCGCCGAGGCCTGCTCGAGGAGCACCGGCTCGCCGTCGACCCGCACCCGGATGGGCGGCGTCGGGGCGTGCTCCCCGTCCCACGTCATCAGGTGGAGATCGGCCCGGATGCGGCGGTCCGCGTGGAGGAAGTCGACGACCCGCGGGACGAGGTGCGTGTAGAGGAGGCGTGGCGCGCCGGGCTCGAACGCGGGGTCGTAGACCGGGTGCCCGGTCGTCATGATCATCGGGCTGAACGAGCTGCCGACCGCCGCGAGGTAGCTCTCGGCGCGGCCCACCGGCGTGACGTGTTCCAGGGAGCCCGGGCTGAATTCGTTGGGCGTTCCGGCGTCGTACGACACGATCAGGCGCCGCCCCGCGGGGCCACCCTCCGCGCGCGCCACCGGGAAGACCGGCACCGGCGTGGTGTTCGAGAGGTTCATCATCCCGAGCCAGCTGTACTCGGCGAAATCGGTGCGCACCGTGGCGTGCGGAGCGAGGTGGCGGACGTGCCACGACTGCACGTGGAGATAGCGCGTCTCGAGCGCGATCTCGCCCTCGTCGTCGGGATCGAGGTCGACCGTCAGCACGCGCCCGGGCGCGGTGAGCATGTGCGGGTTGGCCTCGAGGGTGCGCCGGTCGAAGACCGCCTCGTACGGGAACACCGTGAAGAACGCGCGACCCGTGAGCCCCGCCGGCCATGCGCCCTCGACGACCGCGTACCGACTCCGTCGGTCCTCGAGGTCGCCGTGGTAGACGTGGTGCAGGCCTTGGCGGATGGCCGCGCGCGCGGCGGGGGTCGAGGGTGCCATGGTCGGCGACTACCACGGCCCGGGCGCGCGGGTGAAGAAGCCGCGCGGTCGCTCCGGGGGCGCCGGAGGCGACGACGCGTTCAGCCGAGCCAGCGACGCACGAGCGCGACGGCGAGCACGACGGGCGCCGCGTACGCGAGGACCACGAGGGTGCCCACGACCAGCGAGAGGGACGACCACCCGAGGAACGCGACCGTGTCCGACGCCTGCCCGGCGGGCGCGGGGCGCGCGAGCCCGAGCTCGTCGCGGAGGCTCTGGACCGAGCGATCGAGCAGCGCGTCGTCGACCGTCATCCGGTACGTGTTGCGCGTCGCGCGCCCCCGGAAGAACGCACGCTTCACGGCGCGCGGGTGCCGGAGGACCCCGTAGGACATCGCGAGCAGGTTGAGCCCCCACGCGACGACGAAGCGCTCGCATCCCGTGGCGACCTCCCATGCGCCGATCTCGGCCTCGCCCTTCAGGGTCGTCGGGTAGCCCGTCGCGACGTGATGGAGATCGTGGTGCGGCAGGACGCGCCGTCGCGCCTTCGGGTTCGGCAGCAGGAAGGGGACGGGGCCGAGCATGATCTTCACGTACGGGTCGCCGTAGCCGCCGTCGGGGGCGAACCCGTTGTCCGAGAAGTAGGTCCGGAGCGCGTCCCGGAGTCGCGCGTCGGCGCCGTCGGTCATCGAGTGTTCCGCCCGGTGCAGGATGCCGCGTGCCCCGGCGGGATGCACGGGGCCTCACGTCGTGGGCGGTGGGGCGTGCCGCCGTGCGGGGTCAGGGCAGGACGGCGAGGCGGGTCTTCTTGCCGTAGCGGTCCTCGAACGGGACGTGCGAGATCCCCTTCAAGATCCCCTGCAAGAACGCCTCCGCGGCGCGGTAGCTCGAGCGCACCAAGGGACCGCTGGCGACGAAGCGGAACCCCATCTCGAGGCCGGCGTCGCGGTAGCGATCGAACTCCGCGGGCTCCACGAAGCGCTTCACCTCGGCGTGCTTGGGGGAAGGGCGCAGGTACTGCCCGACGGTGAGCACGTCGACGTCCGCCGCGCGGAGCGCGCGCATCGCGTCGAGCACCTGCGCCTCGGTCTCCCCGCACCCGACCATGAGGGACGTCTTGGTGACGTTCGCGCCCTCGTCCTTCGCCCAGCGCAGGACGTCGACCGAGCGGTTCCAGCTGCAGCGCGCGTCGCGCATCGTGCGCTGCAGCTCGGGCACGACCTCGACGTTGTGCGCGAACACGTCGGGCCGGCCCTCGCGGACGACGGTGGCGACGTCGGCACGCACGCCCTGGAAATCGCCGACCAGGGTCTCGACCAGCAGCGCGGGGCTGTGGTGCTTGATCCGTTGCACGGTGCGGGCGACGTGATCGGCCCCGCCGTCGAGCAGATCGTCGCGGTCCACCATCGTCAGCACGACGTACGCGAGGTCCAGCTCGGCCAGGGCCCGCCCGGTGTTCTCGGGCTCCCGGGGATCGACCGCGCCGCCGGGATCGCCGGTGTTCACCGCGCAGAACCTGCATCCGCGGGTGCAGGTCTCGCCGAGGATCATCAGCGTCGCGGTGCCCTCGCCCCAGCACTCACCGACGTTCGGGCAGCGGGCCTCCTCGCAGACCGTGTGGAGGTCCAGTCGGCGGAAGGTCTCCTTGAGGCGCTGGTACCGCTCCCCGCCGGGGAGGCGGACGCGCAACCAATCGGGCTTCTTCTCCATCGTCCGGGCTCCTGGGATCCTTCGGGGGCGACGGCCACGCCGTCTCCCGCCGCCGGACGATCCCTCAGAGCGGGGTGATGTTCAACGTGCAGGCGCCCGCGGTCTGCTACGACCCCCTCGTGCCCCGCGGGGCTGGAGGGCTTCCATGCAGCGGAAATTGTGGTCGATCCTGGGCAATTCGCAGCGTCTCGACGGCGGCGCGATGTTCGGCAACGCGCCCCGGGCGGTCTGGGAGCGATGGATCGCGCCGGACGAGCGGCATCGGATCCCTCTCGCGTGTCGGGCGATGCTCATCGAAGAGACGGAGGCCGATGGTGCGGTGCGCCGGATCCTCTTCGAGACCGGCATCGGGG
>CAIKNO010000445.1 GCA_903828805.1 uncultured Sandaracinus sp.
GGCCTCGCGGTGCTCGACGCGCTCGGCGTCGGCGCCCTGCACTGAGACGGCGGCCCGGCATGGCCCTCGACCTCAAGCGCAAGCTGGCGCGCTCGAGATGCTCGGAGACGACCTCACGTCCCGGGACCGAGATCCGGCCCCAGCCCGCGATGGTCCCCGGGGCGTCGCCGTGTCGTCGATCGGTCATGTCCGCTGCCACCGCCGGCAGGTAGCGCCATCGGGCCGCAGCGTCCAGGCACGTCGGGGTGAACGGGCCCAGCGAGCGCCGAGCCGTCGCACGGGCCCGGCGAGCCGCGCGCTCAGTCGGTGCGGACGGCGAGCTGCAACGCCAGGGACCGTCCGGGCAGGGGCCGGTCGAGGAAGTCGCGCCCGCGCGCATCGAAGAGGTCCCGCACCACGAGATCGAGGCGGACCACGCGGCGAACCGCCTCGAGGGAGACCCCGGCTCCGACGCGCAGCAGCCCGTCCGACGACAGGTCGTTCTCCGGCGTCTGATACGCCGAGGTGGCGGCTTCGAGGTCGGCGTAGACGCTCGCGCCGTCGAGGCCGAGGCCGAGGGCCGCAGGCAGCACCAGAGCCGGGCGCACGTACGCCGTCACGGCGGGGCGGTACGGCAGGGCGCGGTCGAGCGTCGTGTCCCTCGACTCGATCCACGTGAGCGCGGAAGTGAGCGTGAACCCTCGACCGACCGCGAGCCGGACGCTCGCCTCGAGCCCCGCGGTCCACGCCGACGCGACGTTCTCGAGGATGACCTGGTTCGTCTCGACCCGGCGCGGCCGGATCAGGTCGGCCAGCACCAGGCCGAACCCACGGAGCTCGACGAGGCCGCGCAGCTCGCCTTCGGCCCCGCGGAGCGTGACGCCGAGGTCGACGGTGTGGGATTGCTCGGGCCGCAGCGCGGTGTTGCCCAACAAGAAGCCGCCGTCGCCGAAGAGCTCGAGAAACGAGGGACTGCGGGTCCCCGTCGCGCCCGAGGCCTGCACCGCGATGCCGGGCCAGGGCTCGATCACCGCGCCGAGCCGGGCCGTCGGCATGGCGCGCAGCGTGCTGGTTCGACGGTCCGGACGCTCGGCCCGGAGCTCGGCTGTCTCGCTCTGCAATCCCTCGACGCGTGCCGACGGGCGAAGCTCCCATCGAAGGTCCCCCGCGCGGCCGTGCATCCGCGCCTCGAGGGCGGCCGAGCCTCCGAGGCGCCGAGAACCCGAGAGCGGGCGGGTGGCGAGCACGTCCCGGGGATCGAACCCCTCGTGCCATCCCGTGGCGACGAGCGTCGCGTCCAGCCCGGCCATCACGCGGACGCTGCCCGCGGCCCGCAGCGAGGCGCGGTGCAGCGTCTGCTCGCTCTCCCGCGGCAGCAAGCCGAACTGCGCGAACGGATCGCTGACCGTCCGGCGTTCGAGGCCTGCGGACGCGACGACCTGCACGCGCCATGCGGCCAGGTCCGCCTGCTCGGGGGGCCGCCCGGATTCGAGCCACTCCGCCGATGCGGCCACGAGCGCACGCACGTGCGTTCGCCGCGCGATCGAGTCCGGCCGCCAGCGCCCGACGGGGAGCGCGAGGCCGCCGCTGCGCTCCAGACCCATCGCGACCACCGAGAAGGTCCCGCCCGCGATGCGGGCGCTGAGGTGCCCCATGCCGGCGCCCTCGAGCAGCTGCGCGTTCGTCTGCGTCCGCTCGACCTCACCGCCCGGAACGAGCGGGTCGGGGTCGGCCACGAACGGGAACGCCCCGCCGGAGGACGTCGCCCCGGCGACCGCCGAGGTCGAGATGTCGCGTCCGTTCACGGCCATGGCGGCCCGCCCCTGCGCGAGTCCGAAGGAACCCGCCCCCGCGACCGCCTCGACCGACGTGCCTCGGGCGCGGCGCGGCACCAGTCGAAGCACCCCTCCGATGGCGCCGGCACCGAGCCATATCGGCGCGCCCCCGCGAAACACCTCGAGCCGCTCGAAGAGCCACGGCGGGATCGTCGAGAGATCGAAGGCGCTGCCGTCGGCGCTCGTCAGCGGCACTTCGCCGAGCAGGACGGTCGTGTGCTCGGCCTCGGCGCCGCGCAGCGAGAGCGAGGTGAATCCGCCGAACGCGCCCGTCCTTCGGCTGCGTGCCCCGGGCACCTCGAGCAGCACCTCATCGACCGACTCGAGCGCGCGCGGGCGTCCCTCGAGTTCGACCGCCGTGGCGCTCGCGGTCGGGTCCTGATCGCTGCCCGCGGTGATGGGCGGCTCGATGCTCGCGCGGGCTCCGAACTGTGCCCGCGCCGTGGGGCCGAGCGCGACGCAGGTCACGAGGACGGCACCGAGCGCGGCCGCGGAGCGCCCCGCGGAGCGCAGCCGGCCCGTGCTTCTCACTCGACGACCCGAGGCGTCGTGTCCGCGGCCCGCTGCACACGGGCGCGGCGTTCGGTCGCCTGGGCCTCCGTCGCGCGGCCTTCCTCCAGGTAGATGTGCACGAGCCGGTCCCACTCCGCGGGCGACAGCGGCGCGCGCCGCGCGCGGGCCTCGAGCCGGGCCGCCGCGTCGTTTCCTGCGGGTTCCCAGAACCGGACGACGTAGGCGAGCGCGTCGGCGGCGCCGGTGGCCGACGCGTCCTCGGCGACCAGGGGGGCCAGGCACATGGACGAGAAGAACGAGGCCAAGGCGAGCACGAGGACGCGGTCGGTCCAGCGGCGCATCGCGGTGGCCATCCACCCGAGGGCGAGGAGCGCCAGCACCGCGAGGGGCATCATCGACGCGGACCCGACGAAGGGGGCCCAGTCGAGCGCGGCCGCGAGCCACGTGCCGGCGTTCAGCGGCGCGAAGTCGTGCCGGATCAGCGGCCGGATGAGCTGGGGCAGGGGGCGCGTGAACGCCTCCGGGACGTGCGGGTAGTACACGCTCATCGTGCCCGACGCGACGATGCCGGCGGCGGTCGTGCCGATGGCGAACGCGTCGGTCGTGCGCGGCATCCGCCGGTGCAGCACGCGCCCTCCCTCGACGGCGGCCCATCCGAGGAAGGGCAAGGTCAGGGCCAGGTAGCGGGGACCGACCGTCCATCCCCCGCGCCAGTTGTTCATGAAGCAGATCAGTAAGTACGTGCCCGCAGGGATCGCGAGCGCCACGGCCGCATCGAGCCGCGTCTTGCGCGCCGCGAGCAGGGCCGGAAATCCCAGGGCCGCGAGCGCCAGGATCGGCGTGAGCGGGAACAGGCCGAACGAGGGGTGGAAGAGCAACCCGCCTGCCGCATCGAGCGAGAACTCCGACGCGCCGAAGAACCCCTGGTTGGCGAGGTCGCGGAACGCCTCGTGCTCGAGGTATCGATGTCCGGGGGTGAATGGGTTGCCGAAGGCCGATTGATGAAACTGCAAGACGGCCGCCGTCGGGAGGGCCGCGCCGACGCCGAACGGCACCAGTCGATGCCACGGCCGCAGACACGCGACGGCGTACGTGCAGAGCAGGGCGGTCGCGACGAACCCGGGGTACTCGAGGGCTGTCGTCGAGGCCGCCAGGAACCCCGCAGCGAAGGCCGCCCAGGCGCTCACGTGCCGCGTCCGGCGGGCCGATTCGAGCAGCATGAAGGCGCCGAAGGACGTGGCGGCGCTCGTCGTGTGGCTCACGAAGAGCAAGGCGTAGGCGTAGAGCAGCGAGCCGACGCCGAGCGAGAGGACCACGGCATCGCGCACGACCGGCGGGCCTGCGCGGCGTCGCAGCCACCGGTGGTAGAAGAACAAGAACACGAGCATCGGAAGCGCCGACCCGCCCATCCGGACGGCCCAGAGGGCCGTGGTGCGGTCGAACGCGACCTGCCTCCACTCCGACACGCGTCGGTAGAGCCAGTACGCAGGCACCCCCAGGAGGCTCGTGCCGGGCGCCTTCACGCTGTAGACGTGGCCGCCGTGAACCCCGGCGTCGTTGACCCAACCCCAGCGCGCGCGGACTGCGTCGATGGCGTACGTCCCCTCGTCGACGAGGGCCGCGGTCATGAAGAAGCGGACGTTCTCGTTCGGGTTGTTGACCTGAGGGTGGTACGGAAACGGATACAGATAGGCCGCCGCGACGAGGGCCAGCGCAACCCAGGTGCGGCCGAGCGGAGTCGGCGCTTTCGGAAGCTGGCGCGGCATGGTCGAAGCGGGGGCAGAGCCTAGTCCGGGGACCTCGGAATGGCCATGACAAGCAGGTGGGCACGCCTCGGATCCGGCCCCGTTTTGGGCTCGATTGACCGGTCGAGGGTGGACGACTACGTTCCGCCGCGTGCGTTCGGGGATGGCGGGAGCGGGAGACGACGACACCCAGCGCGCCGGCGCGGGCGAGGCTTTCGCGTCCGTCCGCCGGACGTCGGTCGAAGGCCCGTCGGGGACCGGACCGGGTGCCGGTCGGCTGCCCGTGCGCCGGGTGGCGGGCCGGGTCGTGGCCGTCACCGGGGCGTGTTCGTTCGTGGGCCGCAACCTCGTCGGTGTCCTCGAGGAGGACGAGACGGTCTCGAAGATCATCGTGCTCGACGTCTCGACGCCGCCGACGGCGGGCGCACGCACCCGCTCGTACCGGGTCGACCTGACGCAACCGAGCGCGTCGGCGCGGTTGGCGGAGATCCTCGAGGCCGAGCACGTCGACGTCGTCGCGCACCTGGCGTTCCTGTCGAGCCCGACGACCTCGGAAGGGTGGGCGCACGAGCTCGAGTGCGCCGGCACGATGCATCTGCTGATGGCGTGTCGTCAGGCGGGGGTCCGGCAGATCGTGTCGTCGTCGAGCACGCTGCTCTACGGGCCGCACCCGTCGAACGCGAACTTCCTCCGCGAAGACGCCCCGCTGCGCGGCCTTCCGGGGTGCCGATTCCTCGCCGACAAGATCGAGGCCGAGACGCAATTGCGCACGTTCGCGGCGCAGACCGGGGCATGCTTGACCGTGCTGCGCATGGCGCCGGTGCTCGGCCCCACCGTCCGCAACTGGCTGTCGAACTGGCTCTCCCGGCGCTGGGTGCCGACGGCGATGGGGTTCGATCCGCTCGTGCAGTTGCTGCACGAGGTGGACGCCATCGCTTCGGTCAAGACCGCCCTCGATGTCGGAGTCCCCGGAGTCTTCAACATCGCGGGCGCCGGGGTGATGCCGGTGTCGATGCTGGTGACCCTCGCCGGTCGGGGGACGATCCCCGTGCCGGGCCCGATGCTGCGCCGCGCCGTCGGCGCCTGGTGGCTCGCCGGCGTCGGGGAGGCGCCGCCGGCCTTCGTCGAGTTCCTGACGCATCTGTGCGTCGTCGAGGGCGCGCGGGCCCGCTCCGACCTCGGCTTCGTCCCGTCCTATTCCACGCGCGAGGCCGCGCTCGATTTCGGCGGCGCGCTCCGGCTACGAGAGGCACGCCTGATGAGCGAGGTCCGACCGTGAGGCGCGACGAACCCAAGGATCCGAACGGGGCCAGCCGGCGCTGGGTGTCGCCGCCGCCGGTCCGCGATGAAGAGTCGTCGAACGCCCGTGAATCGACAGTGTCCCGCGCCGCGAAGGGCTCGACGCCCGTGAAGAGTTCGGTGCCCGCGAAGGGCTCGACGTCCGCGAAGGGCTCGGTGCCCATGAAGAGTTCGGCGCCCGCGAAGGGCGCGGCGTCCGCGAAGGTCTCGGTGCCCGCGAAGGGCGCAGCGGCCGCGAAGGGCGGGGCGCCCGCGAAGGGCTCGACGCCCGCGAAGGGCTCGGCGTCCGCGAAGGTCTCGGTGCCCGCGAAGGGCGGGGCGCCCGCGAAGGTCTCGGTGCCCGCGAAGGTCTCGACGCCCGCGAAGGTCTCGACGTCCGCGAAGGGCTCGACGCCCGCGAAGGCTGCGGGTGGAAGCCGCCGCGCGCGCGCCGCGCTCATGCCGACGGTGCGTCTCGAACCCGTTCCGTCGTCGCCCGAACAGGAATCGTCGATCGACGCGCCGTCCCGAAGGGCATCGGCCCGTCGGTCCGCCTCCGAGGTCGCCTCGCCCCGTCCTGGGCAGGGGCCCGATGTCCCGGCGCCGGCCGACGTCCTCCCCGAGGCCTCCATGGACCGTGCGGCCGACGCACCGCGTTCTCCTTCGTCTCCGGGGTCCCTGCGGGTCGAGCCTGTCCGCCCCGGGGCGCGGGCCACGCCGCGGCGCCTCGCCGTGTCCATCGACTCGATCGCGATGCCGGCGGAGCCCGCCCCGAGCAGGGCGCCCTCCGTGCGTTCGAGCGTCCCTCCCATCGCCGGACTTCCCGCCGACCTCGAGGCCGCGCCCTCGGAACTCGACCCGCCCGACCCGTCCGTTGGCGGCCTCGTGGGACCGTCGGCCCAGGAGCCCGCGTCGGCCCCGCCGCCGGCCGTGGAGGTGGCGGTCTTCGCCGACGACGACGAGGGAGAGGACCTCTACGCCGCGGAGCGCACCATCGACCGGCTTCTCGACGCGGCGTCTGCGCCGGGGTTCGACGCCCGTGATCAAGCCGCCAATGTCTTCGCACAGGTCGCGGCCCATCTGGCCGGCGCGTCGGGAGCCGACGGGCCTGAGGCGTTCCTCGGCGGCGCGCGCCCGCGGATGCACCCCGATTACTACGCCCGGAACTGGGGCCGCGAGGGGATGCGATTCCGGTCCGAGGAGGTCGATGAACTCGGCCTCGACCGCGCCTACGAGCGGCGCTTCCTGCCGGCGCTCGACCTGCTCTACCAGCGGTGGTTCCGCGCCATCACACGGGGCGCGTCGAACGTGCCCGCGACCGGGCGTTGCATCGTCGTCGCGAACCACGGCGGGGCCCTCCCGTGGGATGGCCTCATGCTCCGCACGGCGATGCGGCTCGAGCACCCCGCCCGGAGGGACCTGCGCTGGCTCGCCGAAGACTTCGTCGCCCACGCGCCCTTTCTCGGGGCGTTCACGAACCGGCTGGGTGCCGTGCGCGCATGCCCCGAGAATGCCGAGCGCTTGCTCGCTCACGAGGCCCTCGTGGCGGTCTTTCCCGAGGGCGCCCACGGCGTCGGCAAGCCGTACAGCGAGCGCTACGAACTGCAGCGTTTCGGCCGCGGTGGATACATCAAGCTCGCCCTGCGAACGGGCGCTCCGATCATCCCGACGGCCGTCATCGGCAGCGAAGACGCCCACCCGCTGCTCTTTCCCGCCGGCGCGGTGTCGAAGTTCCTCGGCTTGCCGTTCTTGCCGATCACGCCGACGTTCCCCTGGCTCGGGCCCCTGGGGCTGGTCCCCCTGCCGGCCCGCTGGGTGATCCTGTTCGGCGAACCCATCGATCTCGGCCCGGCCGACGCCGACGACCCGCTCGCGGTCGCGAAGCTCAACGACGAGGTCCGCGCCGCGGTCGGCGAACTGGTCCGTCGCGGCCGGGCGCTGCGCCGGGAGAGCGTCGGCGCGTCCATGCCGGCCGACCGCTGACGGTGGAGCCGCAGCGCTCCGAGGGCGGCTCCGACGAACCGTCCCGCTTCGCAAGCGCGCGTCTGCCGTGGGCGGCTCAGAGCTTGCGGTAGACCCCGACCACCACGCCGAGGATCTGCGTCTCCCGCCAATCGTTGCGGGGAACGAGGATCGGCGCCATCGCGGCGTTCGCGGGCTGGAGCCGGATGTGGGTCGACTCAGGGAAGTAGTACTTGCAGGTCGCCTCGTCCCCGACCATCGCGATGACCACCGCGCCGCGGGGCGCCTCGAACGACTTGCGGACGAACACGTAGTCGCCGTGGTGGATGCCCGCCTCGATCATCGATTCGCCGTGGATGCGAAGGCCGAAGACGTCGCCTCCCTTCGAGCGGCCGCCCACGCCGAGCAGCATGCGGTCGATCCGCACGCTGTCGGTCGCGCTCTGGATGGCGGTGGCGAGCGCTCCGGCGGCCACGCGTCCGAGCACCGGCACCTCGATCATGTCGTCGTTGGCGGCGTCGGCTTCCCGCCCTCGGCCGGCGTCCCGGGCGCCCGACGCGGCCCGGAGCGAGCCGACCCCATCGTCGCGGACGAGACGCTCCTGCAAAGCCTTTCCGCCGCCCGACCCGCTCGTCGCCGACACCCCGAAGCCCATCGGAGGGGCGCCCTCGTGCTCGTCGACCGGACGGCGCGGGCCCGGCTCGGTCGGCCTGAGGGTTCTCGATTTCATGTCCTCGCGGGTGAGATACCCCTTGCGCTCCAGCGCGCGGAGGTGGTCGTTCACCCCGTTCGTGCTGCGGATGCCGAGCTTCAGACCGATCTCGCGCAGCGTGGGCGGATACCCGCGCTCGCGGATGGATGCGCAGATGAAATCGAGCACCAGCTGCTGTCGTTCGGTGAGTTGATTCATCGAGACCTCGCTTGAAGGAGCGCCGGCAGGCGCCCAGAAACCGCTCGTGACATCTGCGCCTTCGCCAGCGCGCCTTCGCCCGCGCGCCTTCGCCAGCGCGCCCTGCCGCGCTCCGGCGCGGCGTTCGAGGTCATGACCGCCGGGTCACGCACCCCCGTCGACCGACACTCGTCGACCGACACTCGTCGACCGACACTCGTCGACCGACACTCGTCGACCGACCCTCGTCGACCGACCCTCGTCGACCGACCCTCGTCGACCCACTCGCGACGACACACGGTCGTCGGTCACCCACTCCGCACCGGAGGCCCAGTCGGATCCTGGCGGAGGAACTGCTCGGATGTATCTGCTCAGACGTCACTGCCCGGATGAGCAGCCCGTCGAACAAGTACTAGACACCCGTGCACCTTGTCAAGTTCTGGTGCCTGTGTTTCTCCGATCCAGGTACCCGGAGGCCTGGGCCTCGAAGAGGTTCGCGTAGAGACCGCGCAGCGCCATGAGCGCGTCGTGGGTCCCGTCCTCGACGACCCGACCATGATCGAGGACCAGGATCCGGTCCGCGATCCGCACCGAGCCGAACCGATGCGAGACGAGCAGCACCGCCTGCGTGCCGCGGATCGCTTGCACGTGCTCGAGGATGCCGCGCTCCGCCTCGGGGTCGAGCGCGGCCGTCGGCTCGTCCAGGACGACCACGGTGTCCTGCTCACGCATGAACGCCCGCGACAGCGCGAGCTTCTGCCACTGTCCCCCGCTCAGCTCGGTGCCGCCCCGGAACCACTTGCCGAGGGGCGCGTGGTAGCCCTTCGGCAGCTCGGTCACGAACCCATGCGCGAGGCCCCGCCGCGCCGCGCGCTCCCAGCGTGCCTCGTCGTCCCAGTGCTCGACGTCTCCGGCGCCGATGTTCTCGCCCGCGGTCCACTTGAAGCGGACGAAGTCCTGGAAGACGAGCGCGAACCGGCGTCGGAGGGCCCGCGGCGCCCAGGCCCGCACGTCGAGCCCATCGAGGAGGATCTGGCCTTCGCCCGGGTCATACAGGCGGGTGAAGAGCTTCATCAACGTCGTCTTGCCCGAGCCGTTGTGGCCGACGATCGCGAGCATCTGACCGGGCGGCAGGGTGAAGCTCACCTTGTCGAGCGCAGGTCGCGATGCGCCGGGATAGCGGAACGTCACGCCGCGCACCTCGAGGCCCGCCGCGGGGTCCGGACCGCGCGTCGCGGTGCCGCTGGGCGTCTCGACGTCCAGCGCCAAGAACGAGCG
This sequence comes from uncultured Sandaracinus sp., assembly GCA_903828805.1. Lineage (GTDB taxonomy): Bacteria > Myxococcota_A > Polyangia > Polyangiales > Sandaracinaceae > Sandaracinus. The sequence continues at coordinate 9,480 of CAIKNO010000445.1, forward strand.
GAGGTCGCGCAGGTAGAGCCTGTCGTCGAGGGCCTGTCCGAGGCTGGCGAGCCCGGCCGTGACCCCCTGCTGGGCCTGCCGGAAGACGGCGATGTACATCGTCATCTCCCCGAGGCTCAGGTGTTCGTTCACCGTCTTGCCCACGATCCAGAGGCTCGCGCCGTAGAACACGGCGGTGCCGAGCAGGCTGAGCAGGAAGCCGTACGCGTTGCGGCGCACCGAGAGCGCGCGTTCTTCGTTCTCCGCACGCAGCGCGATGGCGCGGAACCGGTCCAGCAGGCGCGCGCCCAGATCGTAGAAGCGCACCTCCTTCGCGAAGTCCTCCCGGGAGAGGACCGCCTCGAGGTAGGCCTGCTCCCGCTGCTCGGGTGAGCGCTTGCGGTGGTGGTCGAAGGCGTGGAGCGAGAAGCGCAACTCCGAGAGGAAGGCCGGCAGCCCGGCCGCGATGACCAAGACGACCGCGAGGGGGGAGAGTCCCGCGAGGAGGCCGATGCACGACGCGAACGTCACCGCGTTGCGAGCGACCGTGAAGGCCCCCGTCACGAGGTTGAACGGTCTCACGCCCGCGTCGCGCCGCGCACGCATGAGCCGGTCGTGGATCTCGTGGTCCTCGTGGTCCTCCATCCTCAGCGCCAGCGCCTTGTCGAGGATCTGCTCGGTGACCTCGTTCGCGAGGCGCACACGGAGGATCGACAACGCGGCGTTCTGTGCCCGGGTCGCCGCGAGCAAGAGCGTGACGCACGCCCCTTCGAGGGCGACGAGCAGCCCCAGCGCCCCGCGGTGCGCTTCCCAGCCGCCTTGCGGGTCGGCCAGCGCGCGGACGACCCCGTCGACGATGAGCCGCCCGAGCGAGGCCACCGCCGCGGGCAGGACCCCCGCGGCGACCGTGCAGGCGCCCACGATGGCGATGACCCAGGGTGCTGCAGCGAACGCCAGGCGCGCGACCCACACCGCCTCGCCGAAAGGCGTCGAGGCGGTGGCCTCGTCCGGTGCCTGCTTGATCTCGTGCTCCTCCACGCGTCTCCGGGGCCGATGCTGGGTCGATCAGGTCATGCCGAACGGTGCGAAGGCCACGAGATCCCCGGGCGCGACCAGGCCGCGCCGCCGGGGTGCGCTTCAGTCGTCGACCTCCAGGTTGCCGAGCTTCTCGGCCATGCGCTCGCTCAGTCGCTTGCCCTTGTGAGGAAAGGGCTGGGTCGGCGTCGGCACGCCGAGGAACGGCGCCAGCTTCTCGAAGCCCTCGCCCTCGGCGATGCGCAGGATGAGCAGGTCCTCGGGCCGACCGGCGAAGTGCCGCGTGACGGCGTCGACGTGCCGGCGGTAAGCGCGGCGAAACCTCTCCGGCTCGAACTCGTAGCCGGCGTAGACCGCGGCCCGGAGGAAGCGGCGAATCTCCATGTGGGTCCGGTGCGCGTCGTCGTCTCCCGGCTCGAACGCGGAGCGGCCGGTCCAGTGGTTCCGACACGAACGCAGCCAGCCCTCTTCCTCGCGGACGGTGAGGATGAACTTGCTGCCGGGGTGGAGGCGGTCGAGGTCCTCGAAATACGGCGCGACCGTGATGTCGGTGATGCCGTCGTAGTGATCGAGATGCGGAAAGCGCGCGTCGCCGCGCACCAGCGTGTCGAGGGCGCCTCGGTCGATCGGATAGTGAACGGTGTCGAAGCCGAGCGTGTGGAGCGCGGCGGTCAGGGAGCGCGTGCCCGTGCGCGAGAGGCCGAGTCCGAACACCTTCGGGCGGGGCTTGGCAGGGCCGAGGGCATCGGGGTTCTGGAACATCGCGTGTTCGACCTCTTCGATCGTGACGGGGAGGCTCTCGGGCAGTCCCATGGCCTGCAGCTCGAGGGCGGCGAGCGCAGGCAGTTGCCGGATGTAGTGGTCGACGTCGCTCGGCGGGGCGTCCTCTGGGACGTTCGCCGCCGCGTGGGCCACGGCGTGGCGGGCCACGTCGAGATCGATGCCGTCGCCCCAGTGGGCCATCGCGGCGCGCAAGCGCGTGCGGTGCGAGGCATCTCGGCTGCGCAGTTCGCGCAGCGCGTACTTCGCGAAGATGTCGGCGGGATGCTGGAAGTGGTCGTGCAGGATGTGAAACGTCTTGAGTTGCTTCTCGTGGCCGAGGGCGGCGAGCGCGAGGTTTCGCAGCCGGCTCTCGGGACGAAGCACGTAGGCGAGGTCCCCCTCGGGGGCGGGGAGGGCGGCCATCGCGCGCACGACCTCGAGGGAGGTGATGTGCACGCCGCAGTGGATCCGCCCGCGGAACCTGTCGCGCACGTAGCAGTCGACGTAGGGCCGCTCGTTCTGCTCGAGGAACGGCCGCATGTCCTCGAGGATCAGGCAGTCGGCATCCATGTGCACGACGTGCGTGCAGTCGTGCGGCAGCGTGAGCATGCGCTGCACCGCGCGCGTGAAGGGCTTGACGTCGCGGAGCACGTGCACGCGGTTCGGTCGCACGTGACGGAGGGCGAGCTCGAGCGCGAGGTCCGAGGTCCGCTCACCGATCGTGCGAAACACGAGCTCCACCCGCCGTCCCCCGGCCGGGCCGTGGTCGACGTCCCACGTCTCGACGACGCCTTCTCCATCGGCGTGGCTCATGCGCCGCCCTCGTCGTCCCACGCATACGGCGCGTTCGCCTCGCCCGCGACGGCCTCGAACGCGGCGCGCGCCGCGCTCGACAGCTCGCGCCGCCAGCGGAGGTCGAGCACGAAACTTCGGGGATGGGCCGCGTAGTAGGCTCGCTTCTCTCCGCTCAACGCGAGCGGACCATCCGCGCGGGTCTGGGCGTGGTCGAGCAGCGATTGCGTGCCGGCGTTGCCGCCGAGGGGATGCTGCTCGGCCCCCCAGGGCTCCAGCATCGCGGGAACGAACTCGATGCCGAGGGTCGTCGTCAGCGACTCGAACGTCTCCCGCGGGCGTTGGACCATGTCCTCGTAGCGGAGGCGAAGGACCGGCCCTTCGAAGCGCGCGGCGAGCGCGTCGGTCGCCGCGAGCTGCTCCACCCAGCGTCGCGCATGCGCCTCGGGGCTGATCTCGGGGTACTTCCGGAGCCCCGAGTTCACGACCGCGCGCCCGTCGCGGACGAGGACGAGAAGGCGGACCCCGGCCCCGGCGGCCCTCACCGCGCGGCTCTGTTCCTCGATCCACGACACCTTCTTCGTCGAATCCACCACGAGGGGGCGCGCCGTCCGGCGAGAGAGCGCCTCGTAGAGGTCCTCGCCCGTCCGCCTCTCGAGCCCGCTCCACACGGCGCAGCCCGGGCCGCAGACCTTGCACATGCGCTTCCGCATCGGCTTGCGGGCGTCGTCGAAGAGCAGGCTCTTCCGCGCTTCGCCGGCGTAGAAGACCTGCGGGTGGGCGCCGAGCACCAGCCCGAGCAGCGTCGAGCCGGAGTGCCCCGCGCCTCCGACGAACGTCACTCCCGCGTTGGCGCGCTCGCCCGGACCGGAAACCGCCACAGGGCCCGAACTCGCGGCAGCCCTCGGCGCCACGTACGTCTCTCCGCGGGTCATGCCGTCACCCGACCGTCCGCTGCTTGCGCTGGTGCGCGAACCACCACGACGCGACCTCGCGCTCTCGCAGCAGCCGGTACGTCGCGCGTGCCCGGAGGCCGCCCGGCCTCGGCAGCGAGGGCGTGTATCCGTGCGCGAGCAGCTCGTCGCCGGCGATCCCTTCGACGACGGCGACCTGCTCTGGACGGAGGGTGCGTTGCCACTCGTCCACCATCGAGGTGGTGATCGACTGGTAGGTCTCGTGATGGGTCGTGTCGGTCCGGTGGCGCACGGCGTCGTTGGTCCGATAGTCGGCCAGCATCGCGCCGTCGTAGGCGAGGCCGAGGAACGCGCAGAGGTCACGGCACATCCGCTCGGGGTCCGCCACCAGCGATTCGTAGCGGGCCACGAAGACGTCGTCGGGAAGCGCGTCGCGCAGCTCGCGGATCCGGCGCGCCTTGAGCATCCACGTGAGGCTCGCGCTCTGGAGGTCGTGCTCCGGTTGGGTCTCGAGCATCGAGGCCACGGCGCCCCGGCCGTCGCGCAGCAAGAACACGAGCTTGGCGCGTGGAAAGACGCGCTTCACGAGGTCGCCTTCCTTGCAGTAGCAGCCCTTCTTGTTCCCGACGTACCGGGCGTTCGGCTTGGTCTCGTCCCGGAAGAAGCCCATGAGGTCCTCGACGACGTCGCGCGTCGTGACCGTGCCGGGGCGGTAGGCCGCGACCTTCGCCTGGTAGCGGCGGTGGTCGACCCGCCAGGCCTTGAATTTCCGGTCCTTCTGGAGCGTGCGGCGCAACTCGAGCAGCTGGGCGTCGTCGAGGGGCCGGTCGCGGCGCATGCCGTACAGCACGCGCGCGATGACGTTCGTGCCGGGGCTGACCGTGATCTCGGGATGGCTGCAGAGGATGAGCTGCAGAAGCGTCTTCCCGGAGCGCTGATTCCCCGACATGAAGACATGCTCCATCGATGGGGAAGGTACACCCACCACCCGGGGGCGGCCAGGGTTCACCGAGGCGTTCGCGCCGGGTCCTCCGGTTCCCGCGTCGCCTCGTCGCTGCGCGA
>CAIKNO010000446.1 GCA_903828805.1 uncultured Sandaracinus sp.
GGGCGCGCGTCCCGAGCGCGCGCGCCCGTACCCGCCGCGCTGCGCCGCGCCGCGCCACCACCGGCTCCGCAGCGCTGCGCGGCCGACGGCGCCCCGAGACTCACCCCGGTCCCGCTCCTCCGCGCTCTCCCGCCCCCGCCTTCGCCCCCGCCCACGCTCCCGCCCACGCCCCCGCCCTTGCCGCTCGTCTGGCGCTGCAGACGAGCCCGACTCGACGGCGACCGGGAGCGGCCTCGCGAACCTGCAGGCCTTCTCGTTGGCCTTCTACAACTCCTCCTCCGCCGCCAAGTACTACCACTACGGCTGGCTGCCCGAGGTCACCGTGCGGCCGGACGGCACCGGGTCGATCGTGAAGCACTACTCGATGGGCCGCTTCTCGCACGAGCTCGCGGTCGTCCTGCCCGACGAGCGCACCGTCCTCTTCGGCGACGACGCGACGAACGCGGGCTACTTCATGTACGTGGCGAACCAGGCCCGCGACCTCTCGGCGGGCACGCTGTACGCGGCCAAGCTCACGTCCGCCTTCAGCCTCGACCCCGCGGCCGCCGCCGCGAAGCTCTCGTGGATCAAGCTCGGCTCGGCGACGGACGCCGAGGTCTGGGCGCTCGCGGACTCCATGCTCGTCGCGGACATCTTCAACATCTCGACGGCCAACCCCAACGACGCGAGCTTCACGAAGATCTTCGTCAGCGGGCGGGTCGAGTACGTCAAGCTGAAGCCGGGCATGGAGAAGGCGGCCGCGTTCCTCGAGAGCCGGCGCTACGCGGCCCTCCTCGGCGCCACCATGCAGTTCTCGAAGCTCGAGGGCGTGACCTTCAACGCGAGGGACAAGGTCTTCTACTCCGCGATCCAGAACGTGCAGTCGTCCATGGTCGCGGGCCACGTCAGCAACGACGCCGCGGGCTTCGTGTCGCTCGGCGCGGCGACCCAGGCGGGCGCCGTGACCCGCTCGACGCTCGCCGGGGGCCAGGTCGACAGGTCCGGCGGCGCGATCGACAGCGCGTGGGTCCCCACGGACCTCGGCACGCTCCTCGTCGGCAAGGACATTTCCGCGGACGCGCTCGGCAACACGGCCGACCCGACCATCATGGCCAACCCGGACAACATCAAGTTCAGCGAGGCCTTCCGCACCCTCTTCATCGGCGAGGACTGCAGCCAGCACACCACCTGCATGCTGTGGGCCTTCAACGTCGACACGAAGGAGTACGCGCGCATCGCGACCGTGCCCTCCGGCGCCGAGGCGACGGGCCTCTCGGTCGAGGACAACATCAACGGCTTCTCCTACATCACGGCCGCCTTCCAGCACCCGGGCGAGTGGCAATCCGGGCCTGTCCACGCCAACGTCAAGGCGGCCGCGGAGCCGCTCATCAAGAAGAACTACAAGAACCTGGACGCGGCGGCCGTGGGCTACCTCAAGAGCGTGACGGCCTCGGGCGCAAGCGCAGTGCAGCTGCAGACGTCTCTCAAGGCGCCCGTCGCCGTCGACACGATCACCGCGCCCATGACTCGCCTCTCCTTCGGCGGCATCGACTACCCTCGCGCCGCGGACCTGAACGTGCGTCGCGCCAGCCAGCGCCTCCCGTGGGGGCGCGCGCGAGCGCGTGCGCGCGCAGCAGCTTGACGCCGCACCGTCCGTCCTGACGACGCTGTCCCCCTTCGCTGCCGCCGCTGCCACCGCTCGCCTGCCCGCCTCCGCCGTCGCCGCCTCCCTCCCCATCCGCGCCCGCAGGCCCTGTCGACCTACAACAGCGGCGCGCAGGTCACCATCAACTACACGGACGGCACCACCGTGCGCCACACGCTGCGCCACCACGCGTGGTTCACCACCGGCGACGTCGTGCCCTCCTCGAGCGGCATGGTCGTGGCCGGTGGCCTCTACGACAAGCTCGGCGGCCCGATCATGGACACCTCGTTCACGATGGCCGCGGGCGGGCGCCAGATCTTCTCGGACTGCCCCGACGGCCTGTCGCTCATCGCCGGGCCCACGCAGTCGACCGCGGTGAGCGTGGGCAGGAGCGCCTCCTCGCCCGCGGCGGGCAACGTCGTGTATGCCGTCGTGCAGTTCGAGTACGTGACCATGAACGCGGCGCGCGCCGTCGGCATGTACGGCAAGCTCCCGATGGCGATCGCCGTCGTCACGCTCAACCAGCACCCCGTCACGGGCGACCTCGAGTTCGTCAAGTACGAGAACGTCGACATGGCGCCCGTCAACGGCCTCTGGATCCCCTGCGCGGGGGCGCGGTCGCCCTGGAACACGCACCTCTCGTCGGAGGAGTGTGAGTGAAGACAGCGCCGCGCCGTCCCCCAAACGGACACGTGCCGCGTCGCTCAGCGATGA
>CAIKNO010000447.1 GCA_903828805.1 uncultured Sandaracinus sp.
GGCCCTGGCCTCGAACGCCGCCATCGCGTCGTTCCACGAGGGCATCTCGGCCCGCTGCCAGACCCCTTCGCGCATCAACGCGGTCCTGGCTTCGACTGCGGACGAAAACGCAGTGCCGCCCACGAGCGCTTCGGACATCTCGCCCCGCACATAGCGAAGCTCGAATTCCACATTATCGACCGCGCCGACCGCGCGCCAATGGAACTGCTCCTTAGGAACGGGCATCCAGGCCTGCGGCAGCGTGCCGTAATGATGCTCGACCCACTCGAAAGTCCGTGGCGTAGCCATGTAATCGCCGACTCCGACGTTCTCGAAGAAGCCGCGGTCTCGCATCCGGTGAAGCGCTCCCTGGAAAGCGTTCGAGTGGTCTCGTCGCATCCCCCAGATCCTCGTCGCGAAATGCAACTGGCGACGGTGGAAAGGTCCCGGCACCCCGGGTGAACTGATCATGCAACTCCCGACGAGCAGCGCGTACGGCAGCTCGAGCTGGCTTAGCGGCGCAAAGCTCGCGTAGAAGTCCAGAGCCTCTTCGTGTTCCGGTGTCAGCATCGTTCTCTCCATTCGAGTTCTCAGCCCAGCAAGGCATCCACCGTTCGGCGGCCGGCGAAGCCCCCGAGCCATCCGCCGACCCAGGCCCCGGCGACCGTGCCGAGGACCGGCACCACGCTCCCGAGCGCCGCCCCGGCAACCGCCCCGGCCAGGCTCGCGCCTGCATCGGCGGCGTTTGCGATCGTGCGCCGGCCATACTCGGGCGCGTCGATGGATCCCCGCGCGAGCGACCACGAGTCCTGCGCTTGATCGACGGCGAGCCCGATGGCTGCCGTCGTCCACTGTCCTCGGAGCGCTCTGCCGGCGGCTCGGCGAGCCTCCTTGCCGACGCTCCCCTTCATCACACGCCCTGCCCCCGTGGCCAGAGCGCGGCTCGCCGCGCGACTCATCGCCGCACCTTGGCGAGGTTCTTGAGCAACTGTTTGGCCGCCTTCGCTGGGTGCTTGCCGAGCAAGACCTCGAGCGCCTGCCGCACGCCCTCCGCGAATGCCCTCTTTGCCTGATTGGTCACGAGCCACCTCCCTCGTCTTCATTCAGATATCCGTAGACGGTTCGCGCTCCGCACAGAGCCGCAGACGTCCCCGCCGCCATGCCCGCGAGGAAGCCCACGGCGGCTCCTGGCGGACCGGCGATCAGCATGCCGACCGCGGCCCCGGATCCACCTCCGCCAGTCAACCCGGCGGCCGTGCTCAGCACCGTGAATCCAGCGACGGTTCCCATGCCCTTGGCGCTCGCCAGGGCTGCCTTCGAGTCCGTACGTTTCGTGATCTTGGTCATGTTCTTCGTCCTTCTTGGTGTCTTGACGCGAATGCCCGTGTCGGCCTGACGGCCTCCGCGGACCTTTCTTCGTAAGCCCCTGCAACCGCCCGCTCGGCCTGCAGCACGAGCTCTCCTGGCGAGCCGCCGGCATCGAGCCGAACGACCCTGCCGGCCCACGGCCTCGCCAGCGCCTCCAGGTACCCCGTACGCACCTTGAGCGCGGTCTTCGGCTCGAGCGACCGAACGTCCGCCGCGACCGCACCACGTCGCTCGATGCGAGCGCAACGGATCGCGTCCGGCGCATCGAGGAGCAGGGTCAGGTCGACAGCCTCCACGGCCGGTTCCAGGGCCCGCAGCACGGATCGTTCCTCGGCACCGGAGGCGTACGCGACGGTTGAGCCGAAGTACCGGTCGATGACCACCGACCGTCCACCGAGGCGCTCGAGCGCTGCCCGCTTTCCGGCCTCGATGACGGTGGCTGCGTACCAGACGCGCGCAGCCGTCGGATGCCAGTCCTCATCGATCACGGCCCGCACCGTGGCGAGCGCAGGGTCTGGAGTGCGAAGCTCGAGCGCGCCGAGACGCCGCGACATGGCGCGGACGAGCGTCGATTTCCCGGTCCCATCGAGCCCCTCGACCGCGACCACCATCGGGCCTTCCGTCACTCCGCGGAACATGTGACCTCCTCGGACCTCACGGCCTCCACCAAGAGGACCTCGAGTCCGCGCGACTGGCTGCCGAGCACCAGTTCCGGAACATCACCCGCGCGACAACCGAGCAGCGCCCGTCCGAGGGGTGAGTCGTACGCGACGCGCCGGGTGGCGGGGTCGCCCTCGTCGTATCCGACGACCTCACACACCCGCGGCTTGCGCTCGCCTTCGACCACGTACGTCACGCGCGCGCCGATCACGGCGCGCGAGAGCGGCCCCAGCGGTGGCTCCACCACGCAGGCGCGCTCCATCACGTGCTCGAGTTCGCGGATCCGCCGCGAGAACTGGAGCATCAGTCGCTGGTTCTCCTCGAAGGCGAAGTTGTCGTGCCAGACGGACGAGTCACCGGACTCCCGCGCGGCTGGGTTGTCGTCGCAGACCGCCTTCAGCGCGGCCCGTGCCGCCGCGATCCGGGACGCGAAGCGTCCCAGTCCACGTGGCGTGAAATAGAAGCTGGTGTCGAGGTCAGGGCTCATTGCGCTTCTCCATCAGGCGTGCGCAGCTGTCCGGGCAGGCACTGCGTCCATCTCCTCGGCGAGCTCGCGCAGCACCGGTGCGATCCGTGCGGCGATATCCTCCGCGGACTCACAGTGCGTCCAGACCGCGGGGAGCGGACTCGCGCCGAGCGAGAGCGCGACGGACCACGAGCGCTCGGCAACCCGTTGAAAGAACTCGAGCGACCCGGGTTCCGACTGACGTGCGGCGAGCACCGGGCTCGGAGCGCGGAGAGGGATCGCGAAGGTCTCCTGCCCGACGAAGGCTGCGCGGGCGTAGCCCATGATCGCGGCGGCCACGTCGGGGCTCCGCTCAGACGCGTAGGCGAAGTTGCCCGGATGCCACATCTCGATGATCCGGGGGCCTCCGACTCCTCGGTCATGCACGAGATCTCGAGCGATCTCGCGCGCGAGCACCTCGAGGTCGAACTCGGCTTGCGGGGCCTCTGCCCCGCGGCCCTCGGGGCGGAAGGCGGGGTCAGCTGCGAGGTGACGTCCGACCTCGTCGTGGAATGGCCAGCGAAGCTCCGCCGCGAGTGCAGCGCCGAGCGTGGACTTTCCGACCCCGTGCGGGCCGATCAAGAGAATCTTCATCGCGCAACCTCCGACACGAAGACGCGGTATTGCGTCGCGGCTGACAGCACGCCTTCGCTTCGGAGCGTGTGCGCCAGCGGAAAGCCCAGGTCGGGTCGGTCCATGCACGGGCGGACGTCCCCCGTGTGCCCGATGCGGATCGCGTGGATCCCCTCTTTGCATCGGGGCCGCTCGGCGCAGCCCTCGCAAGACCGCCACGGCGCAACCTCGCCGAGCCGCTCGTGCTTCAGCTCGACCTCGAGTCCGTCCGCCCAGTGGAGACGCGTGGTGGCCAGGCTGTGCGGGTCGGGCTCGATGCGACGCGCGGCGGGCTGTCCTCGGAGCCGGATCACCAGCTGCTCGAGGACGCGGGCATCGAGGTCGGTGCGGCCCAAGTCGTCGAGAACGTTCACGAGCAGACTTCGGCGCGCTGCGAACGCGAGGAACGCTGCGAGGTCCGCGTCGTCCTCGACCCCGGTGTAGACGTAGTTGGTCTTCAGCGGACGACCGTGGTCGAGGACGGCCTCGAGGAAGGTGTCGCGCGCACGGCGCTGGGCCTCGCCGCGACCGGTCCGACGATGGAACGCCTCGGGGCCGAACCCGTGGATCGAGACGTTGCATCGGGACAGCCCCGCAGCGTAGAGGCGATCGATACGCTCGACCGGTACCGCCCCCGAGGTGATGACCGAGAGGTCCAGGTCCGCATCGTTCGCCCGAAGCGCCGCCACGATCTGTGGAAGGTCCAGGCGAACGAGCGGCTCGCCGCCGAGGAACTTGATCTTGCGAGCGCCTTGCGCCACTGCGATCGAGAGCAGGTCGATCCACTCTCGCGTGCTCAGCCCGTGCTCCAGACCGGGAACGGCCGGGTCGCCCTCGAGGTGACAGTAGCTGCACGCAAGGGGACACCGCGCCGTGACGACCGCCCGGACATAGGTGGGGCGGCGCACGGGCACACGGCCTCGGTCCAGCAAGGCGCGGGTCGGCGTCGAGGGACGCAGAACGGTGAGCGCTCGGTGCAGCATGGGGTCCTCCAGACGTGAAGGACGCGAGCTCGAGCGCGACGCTGACAGCCATCACCTCGGCACGAGTGCAGGCAGCATCGATTGCATCGCCCGACTGCGGATCGAGGGCGAGCACCAAGCGACGCCTACGCACGAACTCGAGCCTCGAGGACCCTCGAGTCCTGCGTCCACGCAGCGCCCGAGACTTCGAACCGACGAGGTTACGGAGCCTCGAGACCCAACGCCTGGCCCACGGCTCCGGCCACCTCATCGGGTTCAAGACGGGATGCGTAGTTCCACGGCGACCCGAACACGGTCGCGCGTCCACCCCAGTTCTCCGAACCCGGCCCCGGCTGAACGGACAGGGCCGGCAACCCATGGGCAAACTCGAGGGCCGCCAGCTGCCGCAGCGCGGGACCGATGTCGCTCGGGTGCGCGACGAACGGGTTCACGCCGACCGTGTACTTGGGGCCGCCCTGTTCGTGCCGATACACCAGTACGGCCACGGGCGATTCGTGGAGTGCGTGCAGCGTCATCGGATCGAGCGACCCGACGTCCCTCAGATCGATGAGCGCGACCCCGAAGACAACCTTCAGCCGCTCGGCCGCACGGCCCACGCGAGCCGACTGCGCCGCGCTCGTCGGCTCTTCGAGCTCCGGAAGCGGCGCATCCGTGGAAATCGCATCGAGCAGTGCGCGAACCGCGGCCTCGAAGCCGAGGGACGCGTCTCCGTGCGCTCGGAGCTCTCGCGCCACCCATCGGTGCACGCGTAGGCCTCTGCGGTTCAGTTCCGCCGGCAACGCGGGATGCGCCTCCAGGTGGTCGCACCAGTGCGACGCGGAACGCAGCAGGGCCACGGTCTCGCCCGGCAAGTTCACCTCGCCGCCGGAAGCGACCACCACCGCACTGGCCACCGCGTCCGTGTCGGCCAGCGTCGTGCCGATGGCCTCGAGCCCTTCCGTCTCGATCGTCGACGGCAGCGCATCGAGGTTCACCAGCTCGCCGGAGACGTGGTGGTCCCACGTCACCGCCGCGCCCGGCACGCTCCCGTCCACGCTGGCGAAACGCGTCACGCCGTCCGGCACATCGGAGGCGCGGGTCGCGACGAAAAATCGCCGGCGACAACGCGAACCGACGACTCTGCCCTCGCCCCGAACGCTCGACCTTTCTTCGTCGCTCATGTCCCGAATTCCTCTCGGGCCCCGTGGCTCGGCACCCTCATGCCCGGTCGTCCCGGCCAACTCCGGGCCACGCGGGCACCAGAGGCCTTCCGACGGGGAGAGGCTCATGCCGTCTCCCGCCCATGCGCTTCCGTGGCGTACCGCGAGCGTGGACCACTCGCGCGCTTCGTGCGCCAGCGCCTCCGTCGCGGCGTGCGCGGCTCCCAGCGGAGGGGATCATGAAGACACAGCTCGTAGAGGGAGCAGCGCTCGTCGCCGAAGAAGAGTGCACGGAGGTCGAGGCCCTGGCCGTCATACCAGCTGTCGTTCATACCCCCTGGACGTCACTCACCGACGCCACCTGACAGCACCGGGCCGAGGTCGGCCGGAAGCGGATCTCGTCGGCTCCGATGCAGACACCGCCCGGAGCCGTCGACCGCCGCGCGGGACCCCGCCCGCAGCGTCACTGCCCCGCGGCTCACTCTCCGCCGACGAGTCCGGGACCGACGCTGGCCTCCGAACTCAGCGCACACCGGAAGCTGAAGTCCGACGTGGCCTGCCCCGACGGAACCGTCATCGGTGCCATGCTCCACGAGTACCGGAGGTTGGGGGACCGCTCCATGGTGAGGCCCTCGCGCCTCACCATGTGACGGTCACACCCCGCAGAAAACCCGTCGGTGCACCCTCGGCGGCGGTTGAAGACCCGCGGTGGGTACAGGTCGTGAGCCCACTCGACCTTATCTGGTGAGACGGTCAGAACACCCTCCGACTCGCGGGCGACGGATTCCCACTGGGCGATGCTCGGCAGCGCCCACCCGTGCTCGATGCAGTACGCGGCCGCCAGTTCATCGGTCACGCAAGCCGCCGGAAAGTCTGCGCGCTGACCTCTGCAACCGGGGCCCGCCAGGGTTCTCTCCGTGTCGGCCAGCCACGCCTCGAACTCTCCCTCCGAGATCTCACGCCGGTGGATGCAGAATTGCGGAACCGTGAAGGCCGCCACCTCTGCGGGCCGCGCCGCAGGCCATGGGCGGGGATGCGGCTGACCCAGCCGCAGCTCCCTCGACGCCACCGCGACCATTCCCTCCGGGCACTCGATCTCCCCCGGTTCGTCAGGGCTGTTCGCCTCGGCCCGATCCATGGCGACGGGGAGAGCTGCTGCAGGCTCCTCCATCGCCACGTCGAGTCCTGCGTCGGTCTGATCGGGCGGCAGGTCAGGAGGTCCCTCGGCGACCGAGGGCACGACCGCCTCCGCCTCGAGCCCCGCCGACACCGTGCTCGATCTCTGCCCGCCGACGACGATCAGCGCGCTCGTTGCCAATCCCCCTGCCAAGACCCCTGCGATCGCCGCCAGCCCCGTCAGCAGCCAGCCACGGCGGTTTGTCCCGACGGACGAACGCACGGCAGGACTCGGTTGACCTTCACCTCGCTCACTGCTCCCCGCCGAACTCGGGTTCGCGGAGTCGGACTCGACCACGGTTTGCAGCAACCTCTGTTCGCTTTGAGTCTCCAGAGAATTCGACTGCTGTCGTTGCCGCAGGGCAGACTCGATATTCGGCATCGACCCTCGAAGATCCCGTTCCGTCCAAAGCATGCGCGGGACATCGTGATCTACAGCGCCACGCGGTGCTCGCATCTCCAACTCTTCGAATCGCCGACTCGTCTCAACGAGTTCTTGTCTGAGCGACGCGATTTCAAGTTCCAATGACTCGCACTGGAGTTGCATCGCCCGAACGGGTGAAAGCCGCTGGGAGCCACTCGTCAGCTCGAGATCCCTGACAGCCACGCCGAGACGAGATTCCCCCTCCAAGGAAATATTCCAGGCACCGAAACGGTCTATTACCAACGCAACCAGCTCTGGACGAACCGCCTTGACCAACTTATCAAGTTCCCCCTTGACGAAGGCTGCATTAACGTGCACGCCTCGACTGCTGGCGTCCATCAGAACGTTGATCTTGGCAACAATTGCGACGTGTTCGGGGTCGGAGCCAAACACCACCTGGGCTGGTGTAGTTTCGTCGCGCCCAGTCCGTGCGTTTCCCTTGACTCTCTTTTCGAGGTCCCACCACTCACGGCCAGTCTGGATCCATTGAATGTAGAGTACCGCCTCCACCGCTCGTCGGCCGTACCAGAGAAACCGTGCCGGGTTTCCATTCATCTCGTTCGCGCACTCATCCAAGCATGTCTCAAGCTCGCGGAGATATTGCTGGAGATACGTCTGCTGATCGGGCTTGGTCTCGTTCGTGGGCATGACCTTGGTCCGCGTAAACTACCACGCCTGCCCGCCGATCCAGCCGATCCAGCGCGACAGAGACGTCAGCCGCGTCGATCCCGCATCGCAGTTCCGTCCGCTCTTGCGAGAACACCACGGGCCATGTCAGGGTCCCCGTCGCCATGGACGAACGCCTCTGCGGGGAGTTGCTTCGAGCTGCACAAGCGGCGGACCAAGAGGGCATCGGGCGGGCTGTGGCCGCGCTCGATCCCGCCCTGCGCAACCATGTACGCGCCCTGTGTCAGGGTTCGATGGGGCGCCTCCGTGCCAGGGCACGGGTGACGTGGGAGGACGTCGCTCAGGAGGTCGCAATCAAGGTCCTGCGGGCACCGCCCAGCGGGTCAGAAGATCGTCCTCCCGTCGCAACCGTCAAGCGCTGGGTCGAGAGGACTTCGAAGAATCACCTCATCGACCTGAAACGTCGTAAGAGCGAACGACTCGCCGTCGGCGCGCACGAGCCAGAAAATCCGATGTTTGCCACAGAGGCAGAAGCCACCGTGGCGGAATTGACGGCGGAACACCTCGAGCGCGCCCACCGGCGACTCCTCGAAGCCTGCTACCCGCGCGGCCTGGCGCTCTACGACGTCGCGCTCGAGGAGCGAGACGACAACGACGAGCGGCTGGCGTCCGACCTCGGCACGACGGTCAACAACATCCAGGCCTGCAGGACGCGAATGCGGAAGTATCTCAAGGCCCGCGACCACCTCGAACGAAAGCCGTTCGCGAACCCCGAGGACGTCGCCGTGTCGATGGGTGCACCGCTCAATCAGGAAACCCAGAACATCATCGCCAAGGTCCGCCACCACCTGGCCCTCGAGCACGGAGGGAACGCCTGATGCCGCCCACCTTGGAAGTCACCGGCTTCACCAGCACCCCGAACGCCCATGCGCATCTCCTCAAGCACGTCGTCCGCGTGACCGAGGTCCGCGATCTCGGGCCCGGGGCGGAGCATGACGCGGAGGGATGGCGCGATGTAATGGACGAGCCGCCTCTCGTGGCGAACCTGGAGCGCCGGCGCACCTCGGCGCTCGCCGTGCTCAGGAACGCAACGGGATGCGCTGCGGGTCAGATCGGCGTGACCTCCGAAAAACCCTGCGCGACCTGTCAGGATCGCCGCGCCATGCGCGTCGTCTCCGATGGAATGAACATCCTCATGACCCGCTATGTGCAGGCAGCCCAGGCCGCCCTCGATGGAGCGTTCGCGAATCCGGACCGTCACGGCCCGAGGCTCGTGGCCTACGAGGTCGAAGGCAGGGGGACGGTCGAGACGATCGACTCGAAACACGTGAGCGTGGTCGGCAGACTCGACCAGGGAACGGCCGTCGCGCTCGTGACCTGTTACCGAGACCGCTCCCGATCACTCCAGTCCTGGTGGCTCGAGCATGCTCGGCTTCGGGCCGCGCATCGGCGGGCCGGAACGCTTCTGACGCTCGGTTGAGGTGCACCATGTGGACTCCCGACCAAGAACTCGAACAGATCGCGCTGGACACGCTCGAGGCGGAGGCGTCCGCGCTGCCGGAGGCACGCGAGGACCGTCAGGCCTGCGTGTGCTCCTTGCTCGAGGCGGTTGGCACGCTGGTGGCGCTGGAGCGCACCGAGGCGGCCCGGCCTCGCGTCTCGGACGAGCTGCTCGGCACGCTCTCCGACGCCCTGCGCGGGCTGGAACTGCCGGACGTCGATGACGCCTCGGTCATCCTCCTCGAGAGCGCACCGCTTTGCCTCACGATGGACGAGGAGCTCATCGACGAGGAACTACGACCGGTCCTCGATGCGCTTCGCACCCGTGA
>CAIKNO010000448.1 GCA_903828805.1 uncultured Sandaracinus sp.
CCGAGTGCGAGAGCCGCCGGATGACGAACGGATGCTCGGTCCCCGAGGTCCCGTGCGGCGTCACCCTCATCGCACCGAGCGTGCGCAGGTTCGTGAACGACACCGCATCGCGGTCGACGTCGAAGCCGGCCGTCTCGCTCAGCGGCGCGTCCGCGGCGCCGGTCGACGGGCTGTTCGTCACGCAGTAGCCGTTCTCGCCGTCCGCCGCCGCGCAGGTCTGGCCGGCCGGACACGGGTCGGCGCCCGTCAACGACTGGCAAGGGACCCGGCACACCCGCATCGAGCAGCCCATGCCCGACGGGCAGTCGAGGTTCGTCTCGCAGTCCGAGTAGCACCGGCCCAGCTTGCACGTCTGGTGCGCCGGGCACGCCGAGTCGCTCGTGCACGTGGGCACCGCCTCACCGGGCAACAGACAGCTGCCCGACGTGCACGACCGGCCCGAGAGGCACCCGTCCATCAGGCCGTCGGAGTCGCATTCGCGCAGCGTCCCGCCCGTCGTCAGCGAACGCTCGCACGGCGTATAACAGAGCGGCGAGCTCGGCGGCAGCTCCGATTCGGCCACGCACAGCATCGCCGAGCACGCCAGGCCCGCGCCGCACGTCCCCGCGTCCGTGCACGAGCAGCCCGCGGTCCCCGCCTCGCAGTGCACGCACACGTCGAGGCCCGCGTTGCAGCGGTTGCCCGCGTGGCAGCGGCCGCTCGGCAGGCACGCCCCGCCCTCGTACCCCGCGCCATCCACGCACAGCGTGCCGTTCAGGCAGAACAGGTTCGCATCGCACGAGCCCACCAGGCACGGGCACGACTCGCTCCCCGGATCGCACGTGCCCGAGACGCAATACCCCGCCGTGCAGGTCGAGCCCGCCTCGGTGCAGCCGTCCCCGTCGATGCATGCGCAGCCGTCCTGCCCCGCCGGACAGCTCGGCGACGAGCAGACCCCCGCCGTGCAGACGAGCGGGTTTCCGTCCGGGCCGGTCGCGCAGCGGCCCGACGTCGTGCACGCGCATCCATCGGTGCCCACCGAGCAACCGGGCCGCTGGCACAGGCCGTCGCGGCACTCCAGCGCACCCGAACAGTCGTCGTCGTTCAGACATTGCGGGCCGGCGTCCGCGGGCGCCTGACCCGCATCCGTCTCCTCGCCCGCGTCCACGTCCGGAGCCGGTGGCTCTCCGCACCCCCACGCCGTCGCGAGAGTCAGCCCGATCCACAGTGCTCGGGCCATCCCCGACAACGATTCAGCGCGCATGGGTCACCCCGTCGGCCGGGCAGGGAAGACCTGCCGGCTGGTAAAGCTGCCGTTGGTGGTAGACGGTTTGCATCGCGACTGCAATGCCCCGGCGCGGCGTGGAGCTGTGGGAACCGGTCCGGCACGCCATGGGACGCGTGCTCTGCGGAGGCCTACCAGACGCCGGTGTTGGGCATCGACGCCCAGGGCTCGGCGGGCGGGCGGGCCGCGCCGGCCTGGAGGAGCTCGATGGAGATCCCATCGGGGGAGCGGACGAACGCCATGCGCCCGTCCCTGGGGGGGCGGGCGATCACGACCCCGTGATCGGACAGGCGCTGGCAGGTCGCGTAGATGTCGTCGACGGCGTAGGCGAGGTGACCGAAGTTGCGCCCGCCCTCGTAGCGCTCGACCGTTCCGTCGGGCGCAGGCCAGTTGTACGTGAGCTCGACCTGCGCGGCGGTGTCCCCCGGCGCCGCGGTGTCCCCCGGCGCGGCGAGGAACACCAGAGTGAATCGGCCTGGCTCGTGGTCCCGTCGCGACAGGACCTCGAGGCCGAGGGCATCGCGGTAGAACCGCAGCGAGGCGTCGAGATCGGTCACGCGGACCATCGTGTGCAGGTATTTCATCGGGCCCATCCTGGGGGGCCGAGGGACACGGCGTCCAGGCCCACGCGGTGGGTGGTGGCCGACCGGCCGCCCCGCCCCCACGCTCGGGGCGATGGAGTCCTTGGCCACTTCCCTCGCCGCGTTCCCGCGGATCGACGTCCGCGCGAACGGTCTCCGCTTCGCCGTGCGCACCGCGGGCACGGGCGAGCGTCTCGCCCTCTGCCTGCACGGGTTCCCCGAGGCCTGGTTCAGCTGGCGGCACCAGCTGCCGATGCTCGCCTCGCTCGGATACCGCGCGTGGGCACCGGACCTGCGGGGGTACGGCGACAGCGAACGCCCCACGGGCCTGGCGCCTTACGCCGTCGACCGACTCGTCGAGGACGTGGCCGGCCTCATCGACGCGAGCGGCAGCCGCGACGTCACGCTGATCGGACACGATTGGGGCGGCATGATCGCGTGGTGGTTCGCGATGCGGAAGGTGCGGCCGCTCTCGCGCTTCGTCGCGATGAACATCCCGCACCCCGAGCGGCTCGCGCACGCGCTCTCCCGCCCCGGACCCCAGTGGAAGCGCAGCTCGTACATGGCGCTCTTCCAGCTGCCCTGGTTCGCCGAGCGGACGCTCGCGCGGGACGGGCACCGCGCGATCCGCCGTGCGTTCTCGTCGATGGCCATCGACAAGTCGCGCTTCCCCGACGAGCTGCTCGAGCTCTACGCCGCCCAGGCCCGCACCCCCGGAGCGCTCTCCGCGATGCTCGCGTACTACCGCGCGGCCTTGTGGCATCGGCCCGATCCCCGGGGCTGGCCCCGCATCGAGACCCCGACGCTCGTCGTGTGGGGCGAGGACGACACCGCGCTGGGCAAGGAACTCCTCATCGGCACCGAGCGGCTCGTCACGGACCTCACCGTGCGCATGGTGCCCCGCTGCTCGCACTGGGTGCAGCAGGAGAAGCCCGACGAGGTGAACGCCCTCCTCGCGGCGTGGCTCACGGCCTCGCGTTGAGGCCAGCGAGGGCGGGCGAGACCGCACGCGTCCGGCACGGGATGCCTCGTCTGGGCGTCCGGCTTGAGGCAGGATGGCGGCCCCCATGACCCTCCTCGTCCTGCCGGGCCCCGCCGCGGTCTCGTCCACCCGCCTCGCCGCCACCCTCGCCCGGTTGCAGCAGCTGCGCCCCGGGCTCCGCGCGGTCTCCGCCCATTTCGTGCACCTCGTGCGCCTCGACGGCCCGCTCGACGAGGCGTCCCGCGCGGTCCTCGACGCGCTGCTGCGCTACGGTCCCCGCGACGAGAGCCCGCGGGTCGACGGCGAGACGTTCTGGGTCGTCCCTCGGCTCGGCACCCTCTCTCCGTGGTCCAGCAAGGCGACGGAGATCGCCCGGCATGCCGGTCTGCCGGGGGTGCAGCGCCTCGAGCGAGGCATCGCGTGGTCGTTCGACGGCGCCCTCGGGGACGCGGTGGCCCCGATGGGCCTCGTGCACGACCGGATGACCGAGAGCGTGCTCGCGGTCCCGCCCGGGGACGAGGCCGCGCAGGCCGCGCGCCTCTTCGTGCAGGATGCCCCCCGCGCGGTGGCGTCGGTGCCGCTGCTCGAGGAGGGTCGCGCCGCGCTCGAGCGTGCGGACACGGAGCTGGGCCTCGCGCTCTCGCCCGACGAGATCGACTACCTCGTGGCGGCGTTCCGCGGCCTCGGGCGGGACCCGAACGACGTCGAGCTGATGATGTTCGCGCAGGCGAACAGCGAGCACTGCCGGCACAAGATCTTCAACGCCGAGATGGTCATCGACGGTGTGCCCCAGGGCGACTCGCTCTTCCGGATGATCCGACGCAGCACCGAGGCGTCGCCCTCGGGCGTGCTCAGCGCCTACAAGGACAACGCGTCGGTCTTCGAGGGCAGCGTCGCAGGGCGCTTCTTTCCGGACCCGGACACCGCCGTGTACGCCGCCCATCAGGAGCCGATCCACGTGCTCTGCAAGGTGGAGACCCACAACCACCCGACGGCGATCGCGCCGTTCGCGGGCGCAGCGACCGGGGGTGGCGGCGAGATCCGCGACGAGGGCGCCACCGGCCGCGGCGCCAAGCCCAAGGCGGGCCTGGTCGGCTTCAGCGTGTCGAACCTCCGGATCCCCGGCGCCGAGCGGCCGTGGGAAGCGCACGACGTCGGGCGCCCCGCGCGCATCGCGTCGCCGCTCTCGATCATGCTCGAGGGCCCGCTCGGCAGCGCGGCCTTCCACAACGAGTTCGGCCGTCCCGCGCTCTGCGGCTACTTCCGGACCTTCGAGCTCGACGTGCCCGCGCCCGGCGGGCGCACCGAGACCCGCGGCTACCACAAGCCGATCATGATCGCGGGCGGCCTCGGCAACGTCCGGGCCGAGCACGTGCAGAAGTCCGAGATCCCGGCCGGCGCGGCCCTCGTCGTGCTCGGAGGCCCTGCGATGCGCATCGGCCTGGGCGGTGGCGCGGCCTCGTCGGTGGCCGCGGGCACGTCGTCGGAGAACCTCGATTTCGCCTCGGTGCAGCGAGACAACCCGGAGATGCAGCGCCGCGCGCAGGAGGTGATCGACCGCTGCTGGGCGATGGGAGACGAGACGCCGATCATCTCCATCCACGACGTGGGTGCCGGCGGGCTCTCGAATGCCCTGCCCGAGCTCGTGCACGAATGGCATCGAGGCGCCCGCTTCGAGCTGCGGGACATCCCGAACGACGAGCCCGGCATGTCGCCGCTCGAGCTCTGGTGCAACGAGGCCCAGGAGCGCTACGTCCTCGCGGTCGACCCCGCGAAGCTCCCCGTGTTCGAGGCGCTCTGCGCCCGCGAACGCGCGGTGTTCGCCGTGATCGGACACGCGACGGACGACGGGCGGCTGGTCGTCACCGACCGCCTCCTCGGGACATCGCCCATCGACGTGCCCCTCGACGTGTTCCTCGGCAAGACGCCGCGCATGCGCCGCGAGAGCCGGCGCGAGACGATGCCTGGCGCGCCCTTCGACGCGGCCTCGCTCGATCCGTACGAGGCGCTGCTGCGGGTGCTCCGGCTGCCGGCCGTCGCCGACAAGACCTTCCTCGTGACGATCGGGGACCGCACGGTCACGGGCCTCGTCGCCCGCGACCCGATGGTCGGCCCCTTCCAGGTGCCGGTCGCGGACTGCGCGGTCACCGCGGCCGCGTTCGACACGACCTTCGGCGAGGCGATGGCGATGGGCGAGCGCAGCCCGCTGGCCTGCCTCGATGCCGCCGCCAGCGCCCGCATGGCCGTGGGCGAGGCCGTCACGAACCTCGCCGCCGCGAGGATCGAGTCGCTCTCCCGCGTGCGCCTGAGCGCGAACTGGATGGCCGCCGCCGGGCACCCCGGCGAGGACGCGCGCCTCTTCGACGCCGTCGAGGCGGTGGGCGCGGAGCTCTGTCCCGCGCTCGGCATCGCCATCCCCGTCGGCAAGGACTCGATGTCGATGCGAACGACGTGGTCGAAGGACGGCGAGGCGCGCTCGGTGCTCGCGCCGGTCTCCCTCGTGGCGAGCGCCTTCGCCCCGGTGACCGACATCCACAAGACGCTCACCCCGCAGCTGCGCCTCGACCGCGGCGCGAGCGTCCTGCTCGCCGTCGATCTCGGCGATGGCCAGCACCGGCTCGGCGGGAGCGCGCTCGCCCAGGTGCACGGGACGATCGGGCAAGGGCCGCCCGACCTCGACGACCCGGCGCGCCTCGCGGGGTTCTTCGCGGCGGTCCAGGAGCTCAACGAGGCGGGGCGGATCCTCGCGTACCACGACCGGTCGGACGGCGGACTCGTCGTGACGCTGCTCGAGATGGCGTTCGCCGGCGGCACCGGCCTCGACGTGCGCCTCGACGGGCTGCGCGGGGAGACCCTCGCCGTGCTGTTCTCCGAGGAGCTCGGCGCGGTGCTGCAGGTCCGCGAGGCGGACCTGGCGGCGGTCCGCGCGGTGTTCGAGGCGCACGGCCTCGGCGGCCTCGTGCACGCGATCGGCACCGCGGTGGCGGGCGACGCTTTCCGCGTGGTCCGCGACGGGCGGGCGATCCTCGACGCGTCCCGCACCGCGCTGCGCGCCGTGTGGTCGGAGACGACGTGGCTCATGCAGCGGCTGCGCGACGATCCCGCGTGCGCGGACGAGGAGCACGCGCTGCGGACCGACCCGCGCGATCCGGGTCTCTCGGCCCGGCCGACCTTCGATCTCGCCGACGACGTCGCGGCGCCCCACGTGGGGCGCGGTCTGCGGCCACAGGTCGCGGTCCTGCGTGAGCAGGGCGTCAACGGCCAGGTCGAGATGGCCGCCGCGTTCGACCGCGCGGGGTTCGAGACGGTGGACGTGCACATGACGGACGTCCTCTCCGGGCGCGTCGATCTCGGGCGTTTCCACGGCCTGGCCGCGTGCGGTGGGTTCTCCTACGGCGACGTGCTCGGCGCCGGCGGCGGCTGGGCCAAGACGATCCTCTTCCATCCGGGCGCGCGCGCCGCGTTCGAGCGATTCTTCGCGCGGCCCGACACCTTCGCGCTCGGGGTCTGCAACGGCTGTCAGATGATGTCGCAACTCCAGGCGCTCATCCCCGGCGCCGACGCGTGGCCTCGCTTCGTGCGCAACCGCTCCGAGCGTTTCGAGGCGCGCCTCGCGATGGTGCGGGTGGAGCCGGGCCCGAGCGTGCTGCTCCGTGGCATGGCCGGCTCGCTCTTGCCGATCGCCGTCGCGCACGGAGAGGGTCGGGTCGAGACCGCCGATGCCGCCGCGCTCGCCGCGCTCGAGTCCAGCGGGCTGGTCGCGGCCCGCTACGTCGATCACTTCGGGGCCGTCACCGAGACGTATCCGCGCAACCCGAACGGCTCGCCCCACGGCATCACCGCCGTCACCTCCGAGGACGGCCGCGCCACCATCCTGATGCCCCACCCGGAGCGCGTCTTCCGCAGCGCCCAGTACAGCTGGCGCCCCGAGGGCTGGGGCGAGGATGCGCCGTGGATGCGGCTCTTCCGCAACGCCCGCGTGTTCGTCGGCTGAACGCGCGGTGCCCGGGGGCGCGGAGCGCGCCTCGCCCGGGGGCAGCGCTCAGCCGTGCCCGTCGGCGGACCGCGGGCGTGCCGGCACCCACGCGCTCAGGCGCGCGGTGAACCAGAACGTGCTGCCTCGACCCTCCGCGCTGACCACACCGACCGCGCCGCCCATGAGCTCGGCGAGCCGCTTGCCGAGGTGCAGACCGAGGCCGGTTCCCCCGTACTTCCGGGACAGCGAGCCGTCCGCTTGCTCGAAGGGCGCGAAGAGTCGGCCCTGGGCCGCGGGTGCGACGCCGATGCCGGTGTCCTGCACCTCGACCCGCACCAACACCTCGCGTGGGCCCTCCTCGACGAGGGACGCGCGCACATGCACCGACCCTCGCTCGGTGAACTTCAGCGCGTTGTCCACGAAGCTGCCCATGAGCTGACCGAGGCGCATCGGATCGCCGACGAGCACGCGCGAGGTGAGCTCGGACGACGCCTCGACCTCGAGCAAGAGCCCCTTCTCGGCGGCCTTCCTCTCGAAGCGCTCCAAGAGGGTCACGACGACCTCGGCGAAGGAGAATTCCACCACGTCGAGCGTGAGCCGCTCGGCCTCCATCCGGGAGATGTCGAGCACGTCGTCGATGATGCCGAGCAGCTGACGGGCGCACTGCCCGACCTTCCCCAGCGAGTCGACGAGCTTGGGGTCGTCCGTGCGCCGCAGCGCCAGCCCCGTCAGCCCCATGATCCCGTTCAGCGGGGTGCGCAGCTCGTGGCTCATGTTCGCCAGGAAGGCGCTCTTGGCGCGGCTCGCGGCCTCCGCGGCCTCCTTGGCGATCGACAGCGCCGCGGTGCGCTCTTCGACGAGCGCCTCGAGGTGGTTGCGGTGCTGGTCGAGTTCGTGCTCGGCGCGCTTGCGCGCGGTGACGTCGGAGTGCGTGCCGATCATCCGCAGGGGTGCCCCGTCATCGCGGCGGGCGACGACCAAGCCGCGGGAGAGGAACCACTTCCAGGAGCCATCCTTGCAGCGACCCCGGAACTCGACCTCGAAGGCGGCGCGCTCGCCTCCGAAGTACGCCTCGAGCTCGGCGAGTACGCGCGCGCGGTCCGCGGGATGGAGGATCTCCACCCACGCCGCGCCTTCGTTCGGGAACTCGTCGTCCGCGTAGCCCAGCATCCCCTTCCAGCGCGGGGTGAAGAGCGCACGGTCGGTCTGCGGGTTCCAGTCCCACAGGCCATCCCCGGTCCCCTCGAGCGCGAACTTCCAGCGCTCCTCGCTCTCGGCGAGCTGGCGCTGGGCGTCCCGCAATTGCTCGTACTGAAGGCACGCGCGGAGCGCGACGGAGAGCTTGGCGGCGATCGGCTGCAGCTCGTGTCGCAACGGCTCCGGCATGGGCGCGCCCCGCGCGAGCACCAGCACCCCGAAGTCGGGCAGGCGCCACGAGTACACGAAGCGGCCGTCGAGCTCGACCACGTCGCCGGGCGCGTGCGCATGCCGGGCGAGGAACGCCTCCAGCTTCGCCATGTCGGTCCGCCGCGGCAAGGTCTGCACCGGCACGGGCCGTCCATCGCGCAGCTGCACCACGCTCACCATCGTGCAGTCGAGGCGCCGCAGGAGCAGGGGCAGCGTCGCCTGGAGCATCGGCGACGTGTCGAGGCTCGCACCGATCGACATGGCGATCTCGTGCAGGATCTCGAGCTGGAGGCGGTTCTCGTCGACCATCGCTCAGAGCAACCCGACGACCGCCGTCTTGTTGTAGAACTCGAGGTAGTCCCGGCCGCTGTTGGCGATCTCGCCGATCGTGAGCGCGCCGACCATCGGGAGGCCCTGCGTGCGCACGGCGTCGAGCTCGAGCGTGAACTGGTCCTCGAGGAAGAGGACGCGCGAGATGCAGTCGATGAACACCTGGGCGTGCACCGCGCGCGCGCCCATCGCC
>CAIKNO010000449.1 GCA_903828805.1 uncultured Sandaracinus sp.
CCGAACGCAGGCGGCGAATCAGCTCCATGCCCTCGTCTCGACGGCGCCCGAGCCGCTGAGAGCCGAGCTCCGCGAGCTCACGCTGGCCAACTTGATCGTTCACGCCCGCAAGCTTCGAAAGGCGCCGCCCACGGACGCCGCGTCGGCCACCCGCTCGGTGTTGCACGGGCTCGCGAAGCGCTGGGTCCATCTTGATCGAGAGGACACGTCGCACGATTTCTATGATCCCGTCTCTACGCGACTCTGTTTAGGTCCAGGCGGTGCTCGGCGAACGCGAGCGCCTTCGTGGTGGCCCGGAAGTTCGCGTCGCTACGGGCACCGCTGATCCACTTCCAGCGCGGCACCCAGACGACTCCGACACGGGTGGCGGCATCGACGTGAAACTTCAGCACATCCTTGAACACCTCGTCGTCGGCGCGGTAGCCCATCACCTCGATGGCGACGCCGAGCGACGCGTTGAAGAAGTCGTACTCGAATCGGCCGCCGGTACGTGGGTGCGCGACGTTGTGATGGTGCTCGAACCCCTGCTCGGCGAGGAGGCTGACGAGCGAGCGCTCCAGGTCGTTCGACGACGGGAAGGGCGTGCTCGATCGGCTGGCGAGCCGACGCTCGACGACCAGCCCCTGAGACCGCTCCACGATGGCAGCCAGCGCCGCACGTCGCTCCGGGGCCAGGATGCCGAAGACCTGCACCTCGAGAGCCTACATCTCAGCGTGGCGACGTTGTGCGTGCATACTGGTCGAGCAGCTCGAGGACGGATGCGTCGTAGGTCGGCTCGACGAAGCGCACGTTCCAGAGCCCACCGTTACGAATCTCGTCGGCGGCCGCGCTGTGGCCCAGCCATCCGGCGCTCGGCGCGTCGATCCCGGCAGGGTGTCCGGCCGCTAGCAGGCCGATGACGTTGCGCTCGATGACGGCGCGCACGCTTTGGGCCGAGGGCTCGTCGTCGGCCTCGATCCACACGAAAGGCATCGCACCGATCGTGGCGCTCACCGCGCGTTCGTGATCGTGCTCGGCGGCGCGCACCTCCGCCGTGGCGGAGGCACCGATGCCCCACGACGCGATGGGTGCGAGGCGACCGGCGCGGATGAGCGCCTCGCCGACGTGGCGGCGGAAGATCGAGCCCCGATGGCTGCCGCCCCCGGCCACGCCCGCTCGACCGTCACCGCGATGCTGCTTCAGGCGGCCCCAGAGCGTGGCCTTCGAGCCGCGCGACACGGCGTGCGTCCCGACGCGCACGACCCGCGGTGTGCCATCGTCGCGCGCCTGGCCCGGCTCGAAGAAGAAGTAGACGCCCCGCCGAGGCCAGCCGGTGCGGGCATCGCACGCGGCGAGCATCCGCGTTCCACCGACCCGACCTTCGAGCGCGCGCAGGATTCGGTAGAGCCGGTCGAGATCGGAGGCGACGCCCACGCCACGCGGGCGTACCACGATCGCGCGCGGCGCACCGCAAGCGAGCCCCGAAGGCCGAGAATCCAACGAAGCTGTCAGTCGCGAGCGGCTTCTAGCGTCTACTCGTTCCAGGCCGCCGCACGCTGTGCTATCCGCGGCTCGGAGGATCGGAGAGGAGATGGTCGCGACGATCGAGTTGTTCGCAGGTGCCGGGGGGCTAGGGCTCGGCGCGCGCAGCGCGGGGGCTGACGTTCGCCTGACGGTCGAGATCGATCCGACCGCGTGCGAAACCCTGCGGAGGAACGCTGGCCACGGGAAGGTGATCGAGGCGGATGTGCGGACCTTGACCGGCGCGCGGCTTCGCGCGAGCGCGGGCGTTCGCGCGAGCGAGCCGCTGCTCGTCACGGGCGGGCCACCCTGCCAGCCGTTCTCGAAGGCGGCGTACTGGACCGATCCCGGCGACGAAGCGCGCTTCCGGCGCGCTCGCGAGCAAGGCGTGTCGATCGCTCGTCCCGATGCGCCACCCGTGCGTCCCGACCAGCGACGATCGCTGGTTGAGGAGTTCTTTCGCCTCGTGGTCGAGACGCAGGCCGACGCCTTCATCTTCGAAAACGTCCCATCGATCACCCACCCACGGCACAAGGTTGTCCTCCAGTGGCTGCTCGACACGGCTGCTCAGGAGGGCTTCCAGACGACGTTCGTGCGCGCGAGCGCAGCGTGGTTTGGTGTGCCACAGAAGCGCGAGCGGGTCCTCGTGCTCGGCTCGCGGAAGCAGGCCCCGGCCACACCGCGCCAGACGCACTTCGAGGAGCCACGAGGCCGTCAACGAGGGCTCACGTCGGTCGGTGAGGCGTTGGCGAGCGTGAGCGCTCCTTTCGAGCGCGAGGAGGTCGTCGAGGGGCGCTGGGCGCAACACCTGCGCGAGATCCCACCCGGCTCGAACTACAAGCACCACTCCGCGTGGGCCGGGCATGCGAGCCCGACCTTCGTGACCGAGACGCGCTTCTGGAACTTCCTCCTGAAGCTGAGCCCGAACCTCCCCTCGTGGACCATCCCGGCGAATCCGGGGCCGTGGATCGGGCCGTTCCACTGGGATTCGCGGCGACTCCGCACGGCCGAGCTTGCCGTGCTGCAAGGATTCCCGGCGACGTACGACTTCGCGGGCAGCCGCCGCGACCGCGTGCGGCAGATCGGGAACGCCGTGCCGCCGCCCCTGACGTGTGCAGCAGTGCGCGCAGTGATCGAGGCAATGCCCACGCGCGCGACCCGCGCGCGTCGCAAGGTCTCGCGTCAGCTCGACCTCCCGCCGCGTGCAGCCGGATGACGGTGCGCAATCCCCGCTGCGTCAGCCTCTTCTCGGGCTGCGGCGGTCTCGATCTCGGGATGACGCGCGCGGGATTCGATGTCGTGTTCGGCACGGACATCGAGCCCCGTTGCGCCGAGAGCCACGCTCGAAACTTCCGCGGCGTTCCGTTTCACACCGGGAGCGTGACCGAGATCGATGAAGAGCTTCTTCGCAAAGCGATCGGTCGTGCCGCAGTCGATCTCGTCGTCGGCGGGCCACCGTGTCCGCCGTTCTCGAAGTCGCGCTTCTACCGTAAGGAGAAGCCGCGAGCGCTGAAGGACCCGGTTGGGTCGGAGACCTTCGGCGGATACCTTCGCGTGGTCGATGCGCTCCGCCCACGCGCGTTCATCCTGGAGAACGTCGCG
>CAIKNO010000451.1 GCA_903828805.1 uncultured Sandaracinus sp.
GATCGCACTCACCCTGCTCAAAGAAGACACGTCGTTCAAGGCCGGCATCCAACGCAAACGCAAGCGTGCGGGCTGGGACGAGGCGTATCTGCGTGGACTGCTAACCCGTGAAATCACATGAGAAACAATGCGCCAGCCCTGTCCAGCCCCCCGAACTCTGCTGTGCGTCATCGAGACCTCTGGGGACCGAGGAAAGAGAAGCTGGCACATCTCAACGGCAGCGCCCTTGGGCTTGCGCCGCTCACGCCTTCCAGCCCCTACTACTTCTTATTCCCGTGGCGGGCTGGAGGAAGCGCGGATTTCGAAACGTTCATAAACGTGACAGAGCTTCTCCCTATAAACAGCACTGGCATCCTCACGGCGAGAGATGGCCTCGCCGTGGCTTTCGAAAGAGATGAGTTGATCTCCGCCATTGGCTCTATGAGAGATCTCACCACCTCAGACGCTGAACTTCGGAAGCGATTTTTCGATCGAAAGGAGGGCAAGTACCTTCCTGGAGATACCGAAGTTTGGAAGTTGCCCGACGCACGAACTGCGATTCGCAATGATCGTGAGTGGAAGAAGCGGGCCGAAGACTTCCTGTACCGACCGTTTGACTCGCGGTTCTTGTACAATGTCCCGTGGATCGTTCACCGGCCTCGCGAGGAGGTCCTCGATCACCTGCGTCCGAGTAGAACGAACCGTTGCTTCATGGTCTGTCGGCAGATCGTCAGCCCGACGTGGAGCCATGTGCTGGTCACCGATCGCATCGTCGATGACAGCTGCGTCTCCAACAAGAGCAGGGAGCGCGGGTACGCGTTCCCGCTGTACCTGAGCCCGGAGGCTGATGGAGCAGGCCGCGTTCCCAACTTCGCGGAGAGCGCTGTCAAGCGTTTCGAACAAGCGCTTGGTCCACGGAGAAAATGGTCCAGCTCTCGCCGAGGGGATTCGTGGCCGGAAGTGCTCTTCGACTACATCGTCGCCATCCTGCACTCGCCTGAGTACCGAAAGCGGTACCTGGACATGTTGCAGGTGGACTTCCCGAAGATCCCGGTGCCCGCAACGTTGACTGCGTTTCAAGAGCTGAGTGACCTTGGGCGACAGCTCACGTCCGCATACCTGCTGGAAGTTTCGGTTCCTGCGTCCTTGGCCAAGTTCAACGGCACGGATCGCGAAGTCACGAAGGTTGGTGAGACGGGAAAGACCCTGCGACTCGCCGCCCCCAGTGCCAAGCATGGTCGGTTGTTTATCAACGCGTCGAGCTACTTCGACGCCATTCCGGTAGCATCCTGGGAGCGGACCATCGGCGCCTATCAGATCTGCCACAAGTGGCTCGACGACCGTCGAAAGAGCGAACGATCGTTGTCGGACGATGAGATCGCGACCTTCCGTTCAGTCGTGGCGGCCTGCGGGCGAATCATCGAACTGTCGAGCGACATCGATCAGTGCGTTGAACTCGCTGGTGGCTGGTCGAGCCTGTTCGCTTTGGGGAGCGTGAGCGATGAGTAGCGCGCGCTTCTGGTTCGTCCCGCTGAAGGATATCGCACCCGCTGGGCAGCGCGACCAGGTCGCCGCGCGTGAGGAGGTTCGCGCATCCGACCTGCCCACGGCCTACAACGTCCCGTCGAAGCTCTTTAAAGAGGGCATTCGCGCGGGCCACGTGCTCGCACTCCACGACGGCGACAACGTCGTGGCGCTTGCTCGCATGCTCGCGCTCGAGAGCAAGGGGGCCCTCCACTGGCGGCGGCTCCCGCTGCTCGAGTGGCCCGACCTGGCGGCGACGCCGGAGTTGCGCGAGGTCAGTCCTAAGGAGGCGCAGAATTTCAAGATCGGCATCGACGCAATCCTCCGCGATGTGCCAATCAGCTCTGTTTCCACGGTCGAGCCGTCGCTGCCCGCGAAGATCTACACGCCGACCGGCCCTGCCGCGAACATCATCCTGTACGGCCCACCCGGTACCGGGAAGACACACAGCGTTCGTCGACGTGCGCTCGAGCTCATCGGCGATGCGAACGCGAAGACGGCCCCGCGCTCTGAAGTAAACGCCCAGTGGGAGCAGTTGCTTCGCAATGGGCAGATCGTGTTCAGCACCTTTCACCAGGCGTTCGCGTACGAGGAGTTCGTCGAGGGCCTGCGGGCGAAAACCGAGGACGGCGAGGTCCACTATGAGGTCGCGGCGGGCCTCTTCAAGCGGCTCGCATTGACGGCGGCCGCCGAGGGGCTCACCGACAAGGCCACAGGAAAACCTGGTGCGACTGTTGACGCCTATGAGCGCTCGCGCCGTGCACTTGCCGCAGGCCATCCGTTCGCCTTCTCTGCGGGCTGTCGACACTTTGTGCTCGTCATCGACGAGATCAACCGCGCCAACATCGCGCGCGTCTTCGGCGAGCTGATCACGCTCCTCGAAGCAGACAAGCGCCTCGGCACTTCGAACGAGCTGCGGGTGCAGCTTCCGGCGTCGAAGGAGTGGTTTGGCGTGCCGCCGAACCTGCATGTGCTCGGCACGATGAACACCGCCGACCGCTCTATCGCGCTGATGGACGTCGCCCTGCGACGGCGCTTCACCTTCGAGGAGATGATGCCCGACGCGAGCGTGCTGAAGGAGACGCTCGCCGAGGCGGGCGTCGAGGAGGCGCTGCGCACGCTCGTCGTCGGTGTGTTCACGAAGCTCAACGAGCGACTGCGCTTCCTCTACGACCGCGAGCACCAGGTCGGCCACGCCTACTTCCTCGGTGTTCGCTCACTCGCGGATCTGCGCACCGCCTTTGCCGACCGCATCCTGCCGCTCTTGCAGGAGTACTTCTTTGGCCAATGGGAGAAGGTCGCCCTCACGCTCGGCTATCCGATCAACGCCGATGGCACGCCAAAGGTGCTGCGTGACGCGCAGCACGACGTGGGCACCTTTCTCATCACGCAGAAGCTCGACGAGAAGTCGGTGCTCGGCTTCAACCACGACGAGTATGTCGACCAGGTCGCGTGGGATGTTCATCCGGCGTTCCGTCCTGGAGGGAAAGCCAACGACGACTGGTTGAAGCAAGCGTTCAACGAACTGCTGGGGGCCAAGAAGGGCTGATGCAGCGCGTCACCGTGCTGGAGCGAGGCCGCATCGTGCGGTCTGATTCCGACGCCGAGAACGTCGAGTCCGGAACGCCTTCGCGCCGCGTGCTGCCCCAGCGGCTCTACGACCGGCTCGTGCGCAGCGAGGCTGCCCGCGAAGACCGTGGGGAGGCAGCGATCTTTCGCTGGCGGCGCAACCACTGCTTCGTCGGGCCGTGGGTCGGCGTCATGCAGATCCCCGGCTTGCAGCTCGAGATCCTGCCCAAGACAGACGAGAGCACCGCCCAGGACAGCGACCAGGAGGTCCGTGACATTCGCAGCAACCTGATGGAGATGCTGCTCCGCGGTGGCCTAGGCGCGGTGCGCGCGCGCGGTGTCGCCGACCTCGGACTCAAACGCGGCAACCTCCACGACCAGCTCGTCGACGCGTTCCTCGAGCGCGCGCTGTTCGAATTGCAGCGCGGGCTCGATCGGGGCTACGCCACCGAGGAAGACAACCTCGCCGTGCTACGAGGCAGGCTCCTCTTCTCGCGACACGTGGCCAGGAACGCCGCGCAGAAGACCCGATTCTTCTGTCGTCACGACGTGCTCACCGAAGCCACGCAGATTTCGGTGCGCCTCAAGCAGGCGTGCCGCGTACTCGCTGCGCGCGCGATGCCCGTGACGGTCGGCGTGAAGTGCCACCAAGTGCTCACGCTCCTCGACGACGTGCCCGACGTGCCGTTTCGCCACCGCGAGCCCGACCCGGTGTTCACGCGCCAGAACGAGCGCTTCGCCGACATCTACGGGTTCGCCTGCATGCTTCTCGAAGGCCAGACGGCCGACGCGCGGAGCGGCGAGGTCGAGACGTTCTCGCTGCTCTTCGACATGGAGCAGGTGTTCGAGCGCTACATCGCCGCCTTCCTCGCTGTTGAGGTCGTGCAGCGCTTCGACGGAGCGAACCTCTATCCGCAGGCCAGGGGGCACCGTTTCAGCCTCTACCGCGACCAGCATGAGCATGTGCTGCGCATGGCGCCCGACCTCCTGTTCGTCCACGAGGTGGCAGGCACGAAGAAGTCGCTGATCGTCGACACGAAGTGGAAGCGGCTGTCCGACGAGGAGGGCAGACGCCCGAGCAGACCGGACCTGTACCAGCTCTACGCCTACCTGCACCGCTACGACTGTGCGCGCGCGTACCTGCTCTACCCGAAGGCAGCGGACGTGCTGCCCCGTGACCTCAATGCGCGAGGGCGTAACGACTCGCACGCGGGCACGGTGGGTGTGCGCTTCGTCGATCTGAACCGAAAGCTCTGGACGCGTGAAGGCAAGACCGCGCTCGCCGACGAGCTCGCCGTTCTTGTTCGTGAGGGCCTCGACCTCGCGGAGTCCGCGTCTGCGGAGGCCACGGCATGACCCGAGCGTCCTTCGACGCGCTCGTCACGCGCCTCGCCGAGTTGCCCACGACGCTGAGCGAGCACGAGTTGTTGCTGCCGTCGCATTGGAGCCTCGGAGATGATGCCCGCCTGCGTGAGGACCTGCGCTTCCGCGAGACGCCCTGGGGGCGCTGGATGCTTGCAGAGGATCTCGTCGCCAACGACGCGATCTACCGCTGGCTGCACGCGGAACGGCGTAACTCCATTGCGCTCGATGCCGCGTTGAGGCGCGCGTCCGACCTGTTCGCCCGCCACTGCGTGTTTTGCTCCGACGACCCTCGTTTCGTTCTTCGCCGCGACGAGGTGCATCTGGCGGCCAGCAAACGGCCGCGCCAGCCTGCGATCGAAGACGAGGTCGGCGACCTCGAGAAGTACCAGACACACCTGCCGCTCCACAGCCTCAAGGCTGCGGCCGCCTCCGCCCCCGCCGGAGAATGGGGCACACGGGCGCAGGAGCACGTGATCGAGACGCTCGGCTGGGTGCGCGTGACGCTGCCCGGGCGCCGCCTCAACGACCGCATGTTCATCGCCGCCATCGAGGGGCACAGCATGGACGACGGCAAGAGCGGCCTCGTCGACGGCGGCTACGCGGTGTTCGAGCTGTGGCCGTTGGGTTCAAGGCAGAACTTGAGTGTGCTGGTGCGAGGCGCCTTCTCCGACCCGGAGACCGGCAGCTACGCCGTGAAGAAGTACGTCGCGGACCAACGCAACGCAGACGGACGACACCACAAGGTCTCGCTCGTCTCGCTGAACGCCAACAAGGAGCGTTACCCCGACATCGAACTCCAGCCCGAAGACGACGACGACATCACCGTCGTCGCCAGGGTCGTGCAGGCGCTGTCGACGGACAACGAGGGGTGCTCACCGCGACCCGCGCAGCAGATCGACGTCACGATCTCCGAAGCCCATCAAACCCGCGGACTCCAATCCCCCGAAGGCATTGCGCGCACGGTCGCTCGCATCGAGCGAACGCTCGCGCGATGGTTCGACGCATCGAGCGCACGCCCCACGGGCGATGCCCACGACGCAGGGCCGCTCGCATGGCTGGAGGTCGCGCCGGGCCATGATGGCGCGCTCGCGCTCTGGGTGGTGCTCGCACCGATCGGCGACCTGCTTCCGCCCGTCGTGCGCGTGCTCACCTCGCGATGCGGAGGTGTCTCCCACGCGCTCCGACGAGAGAACGCAGCGAAGCTGGGCGCGCGCATCGCCGTGGCACCGTTCGACGCGCCCCTCGCGTGGACCACCGGGGCCTTCGACGAAGACCTCGTAGCCGAGCTCGCGCGCCTCGCCCTCGAGCCCCTCCCGCGCACACGCGCGACGGCCTTTCGCGCAGACGTCGAGGGCGCAGGGCAGCGTCTTCAAGGCACCACACTCGCGCCGGGAGCAACGTATCGCCTGGTGGTCCCGCGCGACGACGCGTGGACGTTGCGCGAGGTAGAGCTGCCCCTCGACGTACCCGACGCGCTCCGCGCAGAGCTCACGGCGATGGGGTTTTCGCTCGGCGCCGCTGCGATGACCACGCGATGGATCGGCGCATCTCCCTCCGCCTGGCGCACCAACGAGCGCGGCGAGCGCTACGCCTGCTTCGCGCCGGGAGAAGTTCCCCTCATCGAGATCGACGCGGGGAGAGAGCTCGGCGAAGAGACGCTGACGCTCTTCGTCGTCGGCAACGGCGCGTCGTGCCATGCGTCACTCCCTGGGGGGCGACGCTTCACCGTTGCGCTCGATGACCTCGCGCCAGGGCGCTACGCCTTCGAGTGCGTCCCCGACGATCGTTCGATCGAGAGCGTGCGCCTCGTGCTCGAGGTGCTCGCAGAAGTCCCCAGCGTGCCGAAGCCGGCGCTCTCGCTGCGTTGTGGCGGCACGCTCATTGGCCCCGACGCAGAACACACGCTCGACCTCTCGGCCACGCTCGAACAAGAGAACGTGATCGAGGTGGCTGCACCTCCCGCGATGTCGGTCGACCTGCGATGGAGCGGTGCCACCTCGTGGCGCGTGCGGGGGCGTACAGCAGACCTCGACGGTCTCGTCGACCTGGGCTCCGCCCGCGCGCTCCTCGACGAGAGCCTCGCGCGCGATCGTGTCGGCGAGCTCTCGGTCGACTTCGGTGAGTGCGGCGTCGCGCGTGTCACCCACGAAGCGCGATGGACCGAGGCGCGCGCAACCGCCTCGCGCACGATGTGGCACGAGCTCCTGTCCGACGGGCTTGCCCTTCGCGACTCCGTGGCGCTTCACCCCGAGCTCGTGCGCGCCGCGTGGGTCGAGCGCGTAGCCCGAGCGCTCGGATACGGGCTCGCAGAGGTGCCCACCGAGGCCCCGCGCATCGACGGAGGCGCCGCGTGGATCTTCCGCGAGCACGCTCGTGTGGGCGCGAGGGTGAGGGTGCGACGCGAGCTTCCGTTCGTCGTCGTGGCCAACGTAGAACGTGCCTCGTGGAGCGGCTCCCCGTTGCGACGCTCGATCGAAGCACTCGCCGACTCATGCGGAGCCACCGAACTCGTTCTCACCGATGTCTCGACGTGGTGGCGCGTCGATCCCACGAGAGCCAGGCTGGCGCGCGGCGAGGCGCTCACCGAGGTGCTCGCCGACGCTGAGCGCTTCGCCGACTTTGCGTGTGTCGCCTTCGGGGGGTGGCGTTGAAGATCACGAGCTTGACCAGCGACGAGTTGCGAGCGCGCATCGCACAAGAGGGGGGCGCCTTCGGAGGCACTGCATCCGACGAGGTGCTCCGCGACGCGCTCCGCGGAGAACTCGGCGCGCTCGGCGCCACGCATCGCCGCACGCTCATCGATCGTCTCGTCGTTCGCATCGCCGTCGAGGGTGACGACCGTAGTGCCCTCCGCGAACGGCTTGGCGCATTGCTCGACGGGCTCGCCTCGTCGGGAGATGCCCACGTTGGAGCGGGTGGCCTCGTCGGCGCCGCTCCGCTCCGCGCGGCCTTCGTGAACGACACGCTCGCGCTCCTCATCGGCTCGGCCAGCACCATGTGGCTGCGGCGAAGCCTTTCGGCGGTCTCGATCGAGGCCGGACCCATCCGGCGCGCGCGGCTCGCACCTGGCGAGCGTTCGGCGTTCGAGAGCGCGCTCTCTGCGCACGGAGGAGCGGTCACCACCGTTGCGCGCTGGGCGGGGCTCGATCGCATTCCGCGCGAGATCGCGGCATGGCGCGTGGAGCTCGCAGAACGCTTCGACGGCGCCGCACACCACGATCGCTTCGAGCCCGGCGACGACGTGCGCATCTACGTGGCCGACCCCATGGAGCCCATCGCCGCTCGACGGTGGAAGCTCCCTGCGAAGCTCGCATCGACGCCGTCACCGCGCCTCGAACGCCACCGCCGTATGGGCGGCTGGTTCGCGTATGCGTGGGTGGTCGGAGAGACGCGGCACCCGCTCTCGCGCGACGAGGGTCTGCGCACGAGCTACCTGCTCGATGCCGAAGCGCAGGCATCGCGCACTCTCCGCACGTCGACCCACGAAGAGAGCGTACGCGTCGACCTCGACACCATGCTCCCGTCGCCCGAGTACCGGTTGTTGCTCGGCGTGGGCACGAAGGTCGAAGACGCGAACGCTCCGAGGCGCTGGCGCGTCCCGACGACGGCCTGGCCCGAGCTGCGTCGAGCGCTCGCGGACGGGCTCGGCATTCGATTCGAAGAGGGGGCGTAACGATGGCGCAGAAGCGCGAGCTGAACCTCAAACCCAGCTTCACCCACGAGCTTCAGGGCTTTCCTCCGGCGAAGCTCGCGCAGCTCTGGGAGAAGATCGACTTCCTCCAGAACGATCCGCTGCCCGACGGAAAGCTCAAGAAGAAGCTCTCTGGCAAGCACGACCTCTACCGCCTGCGCCTGGGCGACTACCGGATCTTCTACACGTTCGGCGACGCGTGGATTCGTCTGCTCGCCCTGCGCCGACGCGACGGGCACACCTACGGATCGGCGAGCGACGCCGTGCAGGCCGACGCACCGGGCCACACCTCACACGACGATGACGCCGCGCTCGAAGCGGCCATCGCGGGCGACGACCAACCGAAGACCTTCGTGTTCGACCAGACGAAGGCAACGAACGCTCGCGCACTGCCGCGAAAGATCACCTCCCGGTGGCTCTCGTCCCTCGGCGTCGCAGCGGAGCACCACGCCTCGCTCGCAGCGTGCTCCGACGAAGACGCGCTCCTCGATGCGCCGGTGCCGTCGCACGTCGTTCAACGCGTGGTCGACAACCTCTTTCCGCGCTCGCTCGGTGAGGTGCTCGCCCAGCCCGACCTCGTCGTGCACGACACGCAAGACCTCGTGCGCTTCCGCGAAGGGGAGCTCATCGCCTTTCTGCTCAAGCTCGACCCGGCGCAGGAGAAGCTCACGCGGTGGGCGCTCAAGGGCCCCACGCTGGTGAAGGGCGGCGCAGGCACGGGCAAGAGCACGGTGGCCCTCTACCGCGTGAAGGCGCTCCTCGAACGAAAGGGCGCCACAGGCGCGGAGACCATCCTCTTCACGACGTACACGCGCGCCCTGGAGAAGGCCACCGAGCAGCTCCTCGAACAGCTCCTCACGCCCTCGCAGCACGCTCGCGTTCGCGTGGCCACCTGCGACGCCATCGCCCGCGAGGTCGTGAGCGCGAGCCGCGCCGTGGGCTCCCTCGCCGACGGGTCGAAGCTGCGCTCCGTGCTGCGCGACGTGCGGCAGGGCTTCGAGCCTTCGGGGGCGACGGGGTTCGAGCGAAAGGCGCGGGCGAAGGCGCTCACGCGCATCCCCGACGATTACCTCCTCGACGAGATCGAGTGGGTGATCGACGGCCGCGACCTCGCGACGCTCGACGACTACGTGGCCGCCCCGCGACCAGGGCGCGGCATCGTCCTCGGCGAGAAGCTCCGCACGACGCTCTGGGAGCTCGCTGGCGCCTTCAAGCGCCGCCTCTCCGAGCTTGGCCTGGAGACCTTCGCCGATCTTCGCCGCGAGGCGCTGACTCGCGTGCGCGCGACGCTCTACACGCAGCGCTGGGACCACGTGCTCGTCGACGAGGCGCAAGACCTCTCCCCCGCCTCGCTCTCTCTCCTCGCGGAGCTCGCGCGCACGGCCGAGGGAGTGTTCCTCGCGGCGGACAACAAGCAGTCGCTCTACTCGCGCAACTACAACTTCGCCGCCGCGCATCCGCGCCTCGATTTCAAGGGACGCACGGCCCTCCTCACCCGCAACTACCGCTCTACCGCAGAGATCGACCGCGCGGCCTTCGCGCTGTTGCACCCCGAGGGCGACGAGTCCCTCGAAGTCTCCGAGAGCCCGCAGTCGGGGCCGCTCCCTGTCCTCGCGCGAGGCTTTCCACCGGCCCAAGAGTCACGGTGGGCGGCGCGCTTTCTTCGGCAGATGGCGTCGCACCTGCACCTCCAGGTGCACGCGGGCGCGGTGCTCGTTCCCGACGCAGAGGCGGGCCTCGCGATCGCGCAGGGCCTCACGCAAGAGGGCATCGGTGCGAGGTACTTCCCCGGCCGCGAGCTCGACCTCAAGGCGCCCGTGGTGAAGGTGCTCACGTTGCACTCCGCGAAGGGGCTCGAGTTTCCCTCGGTGGTCATCGCGGGGCTGCGACCGGGCACCTACGCAACGCCCGAGGGCTTCGCGTCGCCCGAGGAGTACGCCGAGGCGATGCGCAACCACCGCCGCCTGCTCTACGTGGGCATGACGCGCGCGATGCGAGGGCTCCTGGTGCTCCAACCGAAGGGCTCCGCCGATCCCTGCCTCTCAGACCTCGACCCCGCGCGCTGGAACGTGCAGGAGGCATCATGAGCCGCGTTCGAATGGAGATGTTCGGCGACGACGGAGCGCTCACCGATCCGTCGAGCGCCGAGTGGGCGCGGACGAAGAAGCTGCCCGGCGCGACGGAGCTCGATTTCGTCAACGTGACGCGGGTCACGATGGCCTTCCTCGACGCGCTGTTCGCGGGGATGTCGCCCGACCAGATCGTCGAGTTCTCACCGATCAACGCGACACAAGAGGTCGACGCGACGCTCCAACGGTGGCTCGATCGCACGCCCGTGGTGACCGTCCCGGCGGTGCAACGCCCCGCACCGATGGCCGTTCCGAAGGCGCCGACGCCGACCTTCGCGCAGAGCACGGGGCCCGACGCGCGCTACACCCCCACGCGGCTGATGCGACGCCTCCGCGAGCAGCTCGAACACTACATCGAGGCCGCCTATCCGCTGAACGACACGCGCTTGATTCAAGCGCGGCGCAAACTCCTCGTGGAGCACGACGGCGGGCACCTTCTCGCGCAAGAGCCCTTCGTCGAGACGACGCCCCGCTACACCGCCTACGACGGGAGCTTCCTCTCCCTCGACATCGCGTCCGAGACCGCGGCCTTCCTCGACAGCCTCACGCGCGCGAACGGCGAACGGGCCGCGCTGCTGCACCCCGAGCTGTACCGACACCAGGCCGACGCGATCAACGCCTCCCTCGGCGCCGCGCGCAAGAACCTCATCGTCGCGACGGGCACAGGCTCGGGCAAGACCGAGTGCTTCCTCTTGCCGATGATCGGCGCGCTCCACGAAGAAGCGCGCACCCGTCCCACGCAGTTCGCGAAGCGCGGAGTACGGGCGCTCATCCTCTACCCGATGAACGCGCTGGTGAACGACCAGCTCTCGCGCCTGCGTCGCCTCCTGGGCGACGATGGGTTCGCAGAGCAGTTTCGCGCGACGACGGGCTCTCAACGTCACCCCGTCTTCGGCATGTACACCGGCCGCACCCCTTATGCAGGACCTCGCACGGCGAGCAAAGACGGCGACCGTGTCGAACCCCTCCTGACGTACTACCGCGACCTCGACCTCGAGCTCGCCGACTCGCTTCGCGCGATGGGACGTTACCCGTCGAAGGATCTGCGCTCCTTTCTCGCGGAGGACGCCGTCTCGACGAAGATCATCAAGAGCGGCAAGAAGAAGGGGCAGACGAAGCCCGACAACAACTGGAAGCAGCGTCTTCGAACGGCATCTGGCGACCGTGAGTTGCTCACACGCCACGAGATGATCCGCGACGCCTCGACGGGGCAGGGAGCGGCGCCCGACGTCCTCATCACCAACTACTCGATGCTCGAGTACATGCTCATGCGTCCCTTCGAACGGCCGCTGTTCGACGAGACGCGCGCGTGGCTCCAAGAGCCCGGCAGCCGGCTCCTCCTGGTGCTCGACGAGGCGCACATGTACCGGGGGGCGAAGGGCGCAGAGGTGGCCTTTCTGCTCCGTCGGCTGCTCGCTCGACTGGGCGTGATCGGGCACCCCGACAAGGTGTCGGTGATCTGCACGAGCGCCTCGCTCGGTGACCGCGACGACGCGAAGGAAAACGCTGCGCGCTTCGCGGCCGACCTCACGGGCCAGCCCATCGAGCGCTTCGCAGTGGTCACGGGAACGCGCGCCAAGCCCTTCAATCCGAAGCCCGGCGATGGCCCCACGGCCGCTGTGCTCGCCGCGATCGACCTCGATGCGCTGCACAACGCCGCCGACGTCGACGCGTTGCGCGGAACCCTCGGGCCGCTCTTCACGCACCTGGGCGTGAGCCCCCCGGAGGGGAACGAGGCCGCGGTGCTCGCCGCGCTCCACGACACGCTTCAACCGCAGCCGTTCGTGCACGAGCTCCTGACGGCAACGTCCGGGCGCGCGATGTCTCTGTCGGATCTCTCGCAGCGGGTGTTCCCCAACAGCGAAGCGGCAGTGAGCGCGACCCAGGCGCTCCTGACGCTCGGCGCAATCGCGCGTCGCACGCACGACGCTCCGGGGCTTCTCCCCACGCGTCTGCACATGATGTTTCGGGGCCTCGAGGGCCTCTACGCGTGCATCCGCGAAGCATGTCCGGGCCGCCAGGTCGTCCCCGGCGAGCACGCCCCGCTCGGCAAGCTCTTCGTCGAAGCGCGCACCCATTGTGACGCTGAGGGATGCGGCGCCCGCGTGTTCGAGATCGCGTCGTGCCGCGAGTGTGGCGCGGCCTACCTCCTCGCATACTCTCCGGTGGCAGACCTCCACGACTGGCGCTTCTTGTGGGGCGAAACGGCGGAGCACGGCACCTGCGTCCAACTGCTTCCCACGGCCCCGCCCGACGACGACCGCACGCACGTAGTCTCGGTGCATCTGCGCTCGGGCAACATCGTCGACCCCGGCACGGCCGCCGACGCGAACGAAGTCCGAGACCTGTGGGTGGCGTGCAAAGACGCCGAGCACGTCGCGGAGTTCAACGTGTGCCCGATGTGTCAGCCCGTCGGGTCTCAACGCGACGGGCGCATCCGCGACTTTCGTACGCGCGGCGAGCAGCCCTTCACGACG
Organism: uncultured Sandaracinus sp.; assembly: GCA_903828805.1. Classification (GTDB taxonomy): domain Bacteria; phylum Myxococcota_A; class Polyangia; order Polyangiales; family Sandaracinaceae; genus Sandaracinus. Next base: position 12,735 of record CAIKNO010000451.1, read on the forward strand.
CTCATCGAGACGCAGTTCGCCGAGCAGCCGCCGCAGAAGCACGATCCGACGCTCGCCAATCAGGGCCGCAAGGTGTTGGTGTTCTCCGACGGGCGCCAGAAGGCCGCGCGCCTCGCACCGGCGCTCTCGGTGAGCCACGCCCAGGACGCGTTCCGACAGGTTCTGGTGCTCGCCGCGAAGATGCTCGTCGACGCGGGTGAGGTGCCCTCTCTCGCAGCCATGTTCCCGGCGGTGCTCAAGGTATGCGCCGAGCGGAGCATCGACCTCTTCCCCAACGCCGACGAGAGCGACTGGCGCAAGCACCTCGCCTCGGCGCGCACGCTGGGGCTCCAGCAGCTCCTTCTGCACCAGCGACACCACATGATCGCGCCCACGCTGGGATACGCGCAGGCGCTCTTCGCCGAGCTCACGGAGCGCTACCTCTCGCTTCCGCAGCTCACCATCGGCGGCATCGAGCTGCACCCGCTCCACGAGGGCTTGCTCTTCAAGTCCTTCCCTGCGATCGGGCTCGACAGCGCACAGGTCCGCACGCTCGTCCGCAACTGGATCCGCACGCTCCTCGAGCATCGCTGTCTGCTCCCGCCCGGAGGCTCTCGCTGGAAGCTCGGCGAGCAGTTTCAACGCCCCGAGGGCCTCACCACGCGAAAGCGCGACGACCTCGCGCCGCGTCGCTTCCGCCAGTGGATCGAGGCAATCCTCGGCGACGCAGGCCACGTCGCGCAGGTGCTCGCGTGGCTCGAATCCATCGCCGACCGCGGGCTCTTCGTCACGAGCGACGACCTCCACTACCTCTCGCTCGACGCGCTCGTACTGCGCCTTCAAACCGAGGGGCCGTGGTGGCGATGCACGCGCTGCAACCGCTTGCACGGCGCGGTGCTCGGCACACCTGCCCCCCTCTGCGACGAGTGCCGCGCGGAGCTCGTCGACACGACGCACGACGAGGACTTCCTCTCGTCACGCGTCGGCTACTACCGCGACGCGGTGAACCGCGCGCTGCGCAAGGAGTCGATCGAGCCCTTCGGCCTCACGGTCGAGGAGCACACCGCGCAGCTCACCGGAATGGAAGACGAAGAGGCGTTCAACCGCACCGAGCGCTACGAGCTTCGCTTTCAAGATCTGCGCATCGACAACGCGTCACCGATCGACGTGCTCTCATGCACGACGACGATGGAGGTGGGCATCGACATCGGCTCACTCTGCGGCGTCGCGCTCCGCAACGTTCCGCCCCACGTCGCCAACTACCAACAGCGCGCAGGCCGCGCGGGCCGCCGCGGGCGCGCCATCGCATCGGTGATCACCTACGCGCAGGGCGGCTCGCACGACGCATGGTTCTACGGCAACCCCGATCGCATCATCTCGGGCGACGTTCGCGCGCCCGTGGTCTACGTCGAGAACCAGAAGGTGCTCGAGCGCCACATCCGCGCGTGGCTGGTGCAACGCTTCTTCCACGACACGGTCGCGGGCAACGCGAAGGCATACGCGCTCTTCGAGTCGATGGGCACGGTGGGCGACTTCCTCGACGACACGAAGCCGTGCTCACTCGCGAAGCTCGACGCGTGGATGAAAGCGAACGACGCCGCCCTCCTCGACGAGCTCCGCGCGTGGGTGCCGCGTGAGAGTCACGCGCTCGGGCGAGCGATCGACGTCGATGTCACCCTCGATGCCACGGTGCATGGCCTTCTCGACGGACTGCGGGCCGCGCTGCCATTGGCGGCCTACGCGCAGAGAGAATCGCTCGACGAGACCGAACGCGCGGCGTTGGAGATGCTGCTCTCCGAGAACCTCCTCCAGGCGCTCATCAACAGGGCATTCTTCCCGCGCTACGCCTTCCCCACCGACACGGTGAGCTTCTGGGTGCCGAAGCCGCGCGGAGCGAACACCCCGAAGTACAAGCTGGAGTTCGACTACCAACCGCAGCGTGACCTTCAAGTCGCGCTGAGCGAGTACGCCCCTGGCCGCAGCCTCACGATCGACCGCCTGCGCTTCTCCTCCGCGGCGCTCTACAACCCCTACCAGCCCGACGTCTCGAAGACGCTTCGCGGGCAGCGCCTCTACGCATCGTGCAGCGTGTGTGGCTTCGTGCGCGTCGGCACCGACGTAGCAAAACTGCCTGCGTGCCCCGTGTGCGGAAACGCCGACCTCGCGCGCAGACCCTTCGTGCGCCCCGAGGGCTTCGCCCCTGACGTGAACGTCGCCCGCGAGCCAGACCGCGGCGGAGCGATCTCATGGGCAGGTCAGTCGACGCCCGCCAAGATCGAGGTAACGAGCCCCAACGCATGGGACGAGACGCACTTCAGCGGGCGCCTGCGCCTCCTTTCTGCGCCCCGTGAGCTCGTCGTGGTGAACAAGGGCAACCGCGACCTCGGCTTCATGGTCTGCCCTCAGTGCGGTCTCGCGGAGTGGCCTCTGGGGCCAGGATCCACGCGCACGAAGCTCTCGGGCAAGGGCGCCGCGAAGACGCACGGGCACCCGACGAAGGTCCGCACGCCATGCAGCGGAACGGCGGAAGGACCGTTCTTTCTCGGGCACCAGTTTCAGACCGACGTGCTGCTGATGCGCTTGAGGTTCGACGCGCCGATGCAGTGCTCCGTGACAGGCAGCGGCCGAGGGCCTTCGGCTGCGGGACGCGCGGCGCTCACCTCGCTCGTCGAAGCGCTGAGCCTCGCCGCATCGCGCACGTTGCAGATCGACGAAGGCGAACTCGCGGGCAACTGGAACCCGGTTCCCAACGGCGATCCCTTCGAAGCCGACGTGTACCTGTACGACCTCCTCCCCGGCGGCGCGGGCTACACCCACCAGGTGCGCGGCGCGCTCGACGAGGTGTTCGCCGCGACGCGCACGCTCCTCTCCGACTGCGCCTGCGCGAGCTCGTGCTACCGATGCCTGCGCCATTACGGCAACCAGACGGTGCACGGGCAACTCGATCGAAACCTCGCGCTGGCACTCCTCGACGGGATCACCACCGGGCACCAGCCGACGCTGGATCCCGACGCGTCAGAGCGCGCACTCGACGGGCTGCGCGAGGTGCTGCGCCTGCGCAGCGTGCCCTTCAGCGCCGAAACAGTAGACACGCCGACAGGCCCGCTGGCCGTGCCTCTCGTGCTCGAGCGCCCGAATGGCGCCGTCGTCTGGGTGACGGTTCATCACCCGCTTCTGGACCCAGAAGCGGCTGCGAGACCGCTGCTGACCGAGGCGGTCGCAAACATGGTGCTCGGTGTTCCGATCGACGCCTACACGCTCGTGAACGACCTGCCCGCTGCGGTGGCGCAGGTGCTCGGAAGCCCGTAATGCCCGGCGACTTCTACCGGCTCACGGGCCCTTCGGTCTGGCGCACGACGGTCGAGCAGGTGAGCCACTCGTCCTTGTCCGCGTTGGAGCGCTGCCCTCGCCAATGGCAGTTGCTGCGCTCTGAGTGGCATGATTACGGGGCGTTTCCCCAGCGTCGCCACCGCGCGACCATCGAGGGAACGCTCGTACACGAGATGCTCGATCGCATCTTCCGCGCGATGGCGCTCCGAGGGCTACCGAAGCCCGGCACGGCGCCCTTCCGCGCGGTGATGGCCGAGCTCGACGTGATTGGCACCCTGCGCCGAGAGCTCGACGCATGGCACACGGAAATCACAGCGCATCCGCGTGCGGCCTTCCTCCGAGTGCACACGACGGAGCGGGCGCTCTACAACAAGGTCGCAGAGCTCTTTCAGGCCGAGTACGCCCGCGTCGACCCAGGGGTCGGTACCAGTGTCAGCGGCGCTGCGAGCGATCACCGCGACTGCGACGGGCTCACGATGCTCCGCAGCCGTGGCGTTCTCACGGAGTGGAACGTCGCCCACCCCACACTCCCGGTACGCGGTCAGATCGATCTGATCCGCCGAACCAACGACGGAACTATTCTCGTAGACTTCAAGACTGGTGCGCCGAAACCCCAGTACCGCGACCAGCTCGCTCTCTACGCGCTTCTCTGGTGGCGGAGCACAGGAGATCTCCCGGTGGCCACGGAGCTGCGCCATCCCCGGGGGTGTGATGCGTTCACTGTCGATACCAAGGCGCTACTGACGTTGGAGTCGGGTCTCGCGACGAGTGTAGACGGCAGAGCAATTCCGACGATTTCTGACGGTCACGGGCGAGTGCGTGGGGGCCTCGCCATCGACCGCGTCGTCGTGTAGCACCCCCGCCCGGACGTCGCGGACAAGCGGGGACGTCGGGGCGGCCACCCCGTCGTCCCCTGTGTCGGAGTTGGACGCCCGACGCCGCGGGTATCGCGCCTCGCGTCGTCGGCGTCAATGCGCTCCGTGGCGTTCGTCGGTGGACGCCCATGGAGCCTCTGCTCGAGC
>CAIKNO010000452.1 GCA_903828805.1 uncultured Sandaracinus sp.
CGCGGCCCACGCCGCGGCCCACGCCGCCCCCGACGGAGCCGTCGGCGTTCCTTCGGCCGACGATGGCGATCTCGAGGACGCCTCCGCGGCTCGAAGGATCCCGTTCGGGCCCTTTCTCGCGCTCGGCGCCCTGGAGTTCCTGTTCTTCGGCGACCGGATCGTCGCCTGGTACACGGCGCTCGTGGGTTGATCCCGCCGCCCTCGCCACCCTCGCCACCGTCGCCACCCTCGCCACGCTTCGCCCTGCGCAGACGCTGCGCCGCGCAGACGCCGCCCGGAAAGGTTCAGCGCGGCCCGGTCGGCCGGGGCAAGAACCACCGCAAGAACAGCCAGAAGTCGGCCACCGCGAGGAGCGCGCAGAGGGCGACGACGACGAGCGCCCACAGGTCGCTCGCGGGGGCCTCGTCGACGAAGAGGACGAACGACTCCGCCGTCACCGGCAGCCCCATCGTGTCCGAGAGGTACCCGCGGACCGCGCCCGTGCGGGCGGCGACCTGCCCGAACGTCACCAGGCGCCCCGAGAACTCCGTGCGCCCGTCGCGCGCCTGCGCCTCCGGCACCGACACGTAGACCGTCCTCTGCCCGGCGAGCGGGAACATCGCGTAGGCCTCGCCAGAGACCAGGTAGCGATACCGGACCGTCGCCGACGCCATCGGCGTTCCGCGCACGCGAACGAAAGTGTTCGAGCGCAGCGTCGCCGGGTCCAGCTCGCTCGCCCGGCCGAGATCGACCGCCGACGCCGACGCGAAGAAATACCCCACGTCCGAGCGCAGCGAGAAGGCCACGCCGAACGCCGCCACGATCACCGCGGCCATCAACACCCGTGTCGCGGCCCTCCGGCCGCTCGGCGGCGACGGCAACGCGAGCAGGTCGGAGTCCGCGTCATCGCCCGACCGAGGATCGGACGGCGGCGGCTCGAGCGACGGCGGCTCGGGCGACGGCCGCTCAGGCGACTGCAGCTCAGGCAACGGCGCAGGCGCGGACATGTCGTCGGTTCGCGTCACGAGGGCTAGGACAACGGCCTACCGGAAAGGTTCGTGACGAACAAGGGGCACGACGAATTCTCGGTCGCGGGTGGCCCCGGACTGCGCCTGCCGCCCCGGCCAACCCTGCCGCCCCGGCCAACCCTGCCGCCCATGCCTACCCGGCCACCCCGGCCAACGCTGCACGCACTGCGGGCGCCGCTTCGACGCGCTCCGAACCTTCGGGCCCACGCCTGATGCGGTGTGTCTCCTGCCGCCTGGACGAGGGTCGCGCGACGAGGCGCCCAGGCTCCCCGTCGGTGGTCCGCCGACATCCGGCGGGCCCTCGGAGATTCAGTGGCCCGCCGACATCCGGCGGGCCCTCGGAGCTCAGGCCTTCGCGCGGCCGCGCGCGGCCTTGAGCGCGTCGACGAGGCGCGGGGTCGACCAGCGGCCGAGACGCGCCTTGTAGCCGTCGTCCTTCGAGCGCTTGTCCGCCTCGGCGATCGCGGCGATCAGGCTGGTGCGCGAGCCGAAGTCCTTCTGAACGCTCGAGAGCACCTCGTGGAGGTGCAGCAGCTTGGCGTTCGAGATGCTGTCGAAGCCCTTGTCCTCGCTCACGCGGGAAAGCCACAGCTCGTCGGTGGCGAGCCCCTTGACGGCGGCGACGAGGCCGGCCTTGTCGGTGAACCTTTCCTTGACCTGGGCGAGCGGCGAAGCCTTCATGACGGACCTTTCAGACACTTCTCTCGGGAATCGAGGGAGCCGGGGGTAGCACGGCCGGCACGCACGAGCAAGCGCGCCCTCCCGCGCGCGGCGACCGCGAACGCATGGTTGTGCCCCCCGGGCGGGCACGCCACCATCGGCGTCGCGCGATGAGCAACCACGAGTTCGTTCACCTCCACGTCCACTCCGAGTACTCGATGCTCGATGGGTCGATCCGTCTCAAGGCGTTGGCCAAGCGGGTCCACGAGCTCGGCCAGAGAGCGGTCGCGCTCACCGATCATCACAACATGCACGGGACGCTTCAATTCGTCTCGGCCTGCAAGGACGCCGGCGTCGCCCCGATCGTCGGATGCGAGATCAACCTCAGCACCGGATCGCGCTTCGAGGCGCGCCCCCACCACCACCTCGTGCTGCTCGCCAGCAGCCAGGAGGGCTACCAGAACCTGGCGCGGATCGTCTCGCTCGGGTGGGTGGAGGGGCTGCACCAGGGCGTGCCGCGCGTCGACTTCGAGATCCTCGGCCGCCACTCCAAGGGCCTGGTCGCCACGACCGCCTGCATGGGCGGCCTCGTGGCCCAGGAGGTCCTGACGAAGGGCGAGGACGCCGGTCGCCGGGCGCTCGGCCAGCTGACCGAGCTGCTCGACCCGGGCGCGCTCTACGTCGAGCTGCAGGATCACGGCTTCCCGGAGAACGGCCCGCTCAACGCGGCGCTCGTCGATCTCGCGCGCTCGCTCGACCTGCCGCTCGTCGCGACCAACGACTGCCACTACCTCGACCGCACCGCCGCCCGCTCGCAGCTCGTGCTGCAATGCATCGGCGCCGGGCGCGGCCTCGCGGAGATGGAGCGTGCCCACCACGGCAGCGATCAGATCTACCTGCGCTCGAGCGAGGAGATGATCGACCGCTTCCGCCACTGGCCCGACGCCATCCGGAACACGCTCGAGATCGCCGAGCGCTGCGGCGGCGCGTGCAACCCCAAGAGCAAGCCGAAGCTCCCGCGCTTCGAGGTGCCCGCCGGCTCGAACGAGTCCGATTTCCTGCGCGAGCGCGCCCACGAGATGCTCTCGGCGCGCTTCGAGGAGATCCGCGCGGTGGGGCTGCCCCTCGACCCCGAGGCCTACCGCGCGCGCCTCGACTTCGAGCTCGGGACCATCGTTCAGATGGGCTTTCCCGGGTACTTCCTGATCGTCCAGGACTTCATCAACTGGGCGAAGGATCACGGCATCCCCGTCGGCCCCGGCCGCGGCTCGGGCGCCGGTTCGCTCGTCGCCTACGCCCTGCGGATCACCGACCTCGACCCGATCCACCACGGGCTGCTCTTCGAGCGCTTCCTGAACCCCGAGCGCGTGTCCATGCCCGACTTCGACGTCGACTTCTGCATGGACAACCGCGACTGCGTGATCGAGTACGTCAAGTCTCGCTACGGCGAGCAGTCGGTCGGGCAGATCGCCACGTTCCACCAGCTCAAGAGCAGGAGCGTCGTGAAGGACGTCGGCCGCGTGCTCGGCCTCGCGCCGCAGGAGGCCGCCCGCATCGCCGCGATGGTGCCCGAGCCGGTGCAGGGGAAGATCGTCTCCATCACCAAGGCGATGGAGCAGGAGCCGAGGCTCAAGGCGAGCTACGACGAGGACCCCTCCATCAAGCAGTGGCTCGACACCGCGATGGACCTCGAGGACCTGAGCCGACACGCCGGGATGCACGCCGCCGGCATCGTCATCAGCGAAGGCCCGCTCTGGGACCACGTCCCCGTGTTCTGCCCGGAGCCCGGCGTCTACGTCACGCAGTACCACAAGGACGACGTCGAGTACGCGGGCCTCGTCAAGTTCGACTTCCTCGGCCTCAAGACGCTCACCGTCATCGACATCGCGGTGCAGCTGATCAACAAGCGCCCCGACCGGAAGGACGCGCCCTTCGTGCTCGGGCAGATCCCGATGGACGACCGCTCCACCTTCGCGCTGCTGCAATCGGGCGAGACCACGAACGTGTTCCAGCTCGAGTCCTCGGGCATGCAGGGGCTGTTCAAGAAGCTGAAGCCCGACACCTTCGAGGACATCGTCGCCGCCGTCGCGCTCTACCGCCCGGGCCCGCTCGGCACCGGCATGGTCGACGACTTCGTCCAGCGAAAGCACGGCCGCATCCGGGTGGAGTACCCCGACCCCTGCCTGGAGGGGGTCCTGCGCGACACCTACGGCGTCATCGTCTACCAGGAACAGGTCATGGAGATCGCCCGCACGATGGCGGGCTACACGCTCGGCGGCGCCGATCTGCTCCGCCGCGCGATGGGCAAGAAGAAGGCCGAGGAGATGGCCAAGCAGCGGGCCACGTTCCTCGAGGGTTCCGAGAAGAACGGCCACAGCGCCGAGAAGGCCGGCAAGGTCTTCGACCTCGTGGACTTCTTCGCCGGCTACGGCTTCAACAAGTCGCACTCGGCCGCGTACGCGCTCATCACGTACCAGACCGCCTACCTCAAGGCGCACTACCCGGTCGAATTCGTCTGCGCGACCCTCACGGCGGACAAGGACAAGACCGAGAAGGTCGTCCGCACCGTCGCCGAAGCGCGCGTCATGGGCATCACCGTGCTTCCCCCGGACGTGAACGAGTCGCAGATCGACTTCGGCGTCGTGTACGACCCCGCCGACCACGCGCCCAAGCGTCGCCCCGACCGGCCCGTGTCGATGGGCGGCACCCTGAGGGACGCGATGCGGCCGAAGATCCGCTTCGGCCTCGGCGGCGTGAAGGGCATCGGCGCGAGCGCGCTCGAGGCGCTCTTCGAGGCCCGCATCGACGAGCACAAGGCTGAGCAGCCCTTCGCGGATCTCTTCGACTTCACCGGGCGGGTCGACCTGCGTCGGATCAACAAGGGCGTGCTCGAGGCGCTCGTGCAGTCGGGCGCGTTCGACACCGCCCACGAGCGCTCCAAGGTCTCTCGCGCGCAGGCGTTCGCCGCGATCGAGAGCGCCATCGAGCGCGGGCGGCGGATCGGCCAGGACCGCGCGAGCGGGCAGACCTCCCTCTTCGGCTTGCTCGCGGCCGCACCGCGCAAGGACGCCGCCCCGACCGCGTTCCCGGCGGTCGAAGCGTGGGACATGCGCGAGCTGCTGACCCGGGAGCGGAGCGCCCTGGGCTTCTACGTGTCGGGGCACCCGCTCGACCGTTACCGCGCCGAGCTCGCCCGCTTCGGCAACGCGAGCACCGCGACCCTCACGGGCCGCGACGACGGCACCGAGATCCGCATCGGAGGCATGGTCGAGGGCTTCCGCACCCGGCCCACCAAGACCGGGGGGAAGATCGGGTTCTTCCAGCTCGAGGACGCCGTCGGGCGCGTCGAGGTCATCGTCCGGGACCGCGAGCTCGACGCCGCCCGCGCGGTCCTCGAGTGCGCCGAGCCGGTCTACCTGGAGGCCAAGCTGCGCTGGGAGCGCGACCGCGACGCCGACGAGGAGTCCGCAGGTCCCCCCGAGCCGAAGCTGACGCTGCAGGCCATCAAGCTGCTCTCCACCGCGCTCCGCGAGCGGACGAAGGCCGTGCGCGTGAAGGTCAGCGTCGAGCGTCTCGACACGCGCAAGCTGAAGGCGCTGCGCGACACGCTGCACGCCCATCCCGGACCGTGCCCGGTGGGCCTCGAGCTCTCGAGCGTGGAGCGGTGGAGCGTCGCGGTCGCGGAGCTCGGGGTGTCGGTCGATCCCAGCGATGCGCTGATGATCTCGCTCGAGCGGCTCTTCGGCGAGAAGGTCGTCGAGCTCCGCTGACCCCGCGGCCTGCGGTCCTCCCGCGCCCGAAGCGGCCTCCGCGCTGACGTTCTGTCAGGCCGGCGCCGGGTCGTGCGCCATGCCGGCACGCGCCGACGCGCGCGTCGTCGTGGCCCGGGACCGTGTCCAGGCGGCCCAGGTCAGGCGGCCCAGGTCAGGCGGCCATCGGCCACGCGTCGAGGGACGCGGCCACGACCGACACACCGCTCGACTGGAGCTGCTCCCGCGCCATCTCCGCGAGGGCCTCCATCGCGTGCCGCGCGCGGCCCGGCGCATCCAGGGTCAGCGTCCCGGACGCCGAGAGCTTCGCCGTCACCGCCCGCAGCACGAGCGCGCGGGCCGAGAGCACCTCGGCGCCCCAGGTCGCCGAGCCGACGAACGCCGCTTCCGCGAGGTCGCCGTCGAGCCTCGAGACCTCGGAGCGGACGCGGGACGCGAACGCGAGGGCCCCTTCTTCGGGCCGCTGATGGATCACGTGCAGCACGTCGGCGCAGGCGCGGAGCGGCGCGACCCACGCCTCCCAGGCTCCGTCCCGCTCGGCGATCAACAGTGCGGTGCTCTCGTGTCGCATGGCGTCCCGGCTTCCTCGATGCAGGCCCCCGGGTCGGAGGCCGTCACGGTCCTGAGCAATCGGCGTGCCCGATTCATTCCGCGTCCCATCGGCTCATTTCGCGTTCCGGTGTGTCTCTGGTGTCACAGGTGTGACGCGACGACTGTTTCGCCCCAGCCCCATCCCGGGACGGCGATCTCCGTCCGGCGATCCGGACACGGCGACGAGTTCGCCCGTCCGGCGCGGAGCCGCCGCCGCGAACGTGGGCCCAGACACGGCGCGGGCGCTCGCTCCCACGCCCGTGAGGGGTGCTGGGGCCTCGCAAGGACGCGCGGCCCCTTGACGTTCGGCGGCCTCCGGAGTATTTGCCCGCCGCTCATCGGAGGGCCGTTAGCTCAGCCGGCAGAGCAGCGGGCTTTTAACCCGACGGTGGCAGGTTCAAGTCCTGCACGGCCCACTTCCTCCTTTTCGAACGGTTTTCAGTCCCCATCGTCTAGAGGCCCAGGACTCCACCCTTTCACGGTGGCTACGAGGGTTCGAATCCCTCTGGGGACGTGTTCAGACCGCGCTGTGAAAGAGCGCGAAGGTGGCGGCGGCCGCATCGGGCGCGTCAGTCTCCTCCGGCGATCATCGTCTGGGGAGCATGACGACGACGCAGCCCGAGACGCTGGCCCTGCCGCTCGGAACTGCGCGGTCTGAAACCGTGAACCGGTCGACGGGCCACCTCGTGCTGTGCCACGGGACGCAGGTCGACCCCAACGCGTGGACGCCCATCGCGTGGCTCGGGGGCACCGACATCGCGCCCGTCGCCGAGGTCGCAACGGACCGGGACCCCGAGACGCGTGGCTGGGTCGAGGGCGAGCTGAGGCGACGCATCGACGTCGACGCCGAGTTCACGACCTACGTGGGCATCCTCGTCGACGGTGTTCCTCGCGCCTCGTGGCGCGGGTCGCTCGCCCACCGCGTGGGCGGCACCGGCCACTGGTACGGCGACATGCACTGGAGGCACGTGGGAGGCACGTCATCGCCGAGCCCGCCGGGCCCTCACCTCAGGAACGCGTCCCAGGCGAGCTTCACGGTGAGGGCGAGCACCGCGGCGAGGAACACGGGGCGGATGAGCCGCGCCCCGTGCCGGATCGCGAGCCGTGAGCCGAGCTGGGCGCCGACGAGCTGACCCGCTGCCATCAGGAGCCCGATCCGGAAGTTCACGCTGCCTGCGAGGAGGAACAGGCCGAGCGCGGCGACGTTGCTCGTCAGGTTCATCGCCTTCGTGACCCCCGTGGCGCCCCGGAGGTCCAGCCCCATCACGAGCACGCAGGCCATCATCCAGAACGAGCCGGTCCCTGGTCCGAGGAAGCCGTCGTAGAACCCGAGGACCGCGCCGAAGGCGAGGCCGAACTGCGCGGCGCTCATGCGCGCGGCGCGCACCTCCTGCCCGAGGTCGCGCTTCACCGCGGTGTAGACAGCGATCGCCGCGAGCACCGGGGGCAGCAGGCGCCGCAACGCAGACGGGTCGATCGCTGTGACCGCCGCCGCGCCGGCGAGCGCCGCGACGAACGTCGTCGCGACACCGAGAAGCCAGCGTCGCCATGGCAGCAAGCCCGCGCGGCTGTAGTTCCACGTCGCGAGCGCCGTCCCCGCGCACGCCTGCAGCTTGTTGGTGCCGAGCGCGACCGGCGCCGGCAGCCCCGACGCGAGCAGCGCAGGCACCGTGAGCAGTCCTCCGCCGCCCGCGATCGCGTCGACGACCCCCGCGGTCGCGCCCACCGCGAAGAGCGTCGCATCCATCCACGAGAGAGCGTCCACGCCCTGCCTCCTCCGTCCCGTCCACCCGCCCGTGCGCACCCGCCGCCCGCGGGCAGGACCGCGCGGCGCGGCGCGGCGGAGCCTACGTGCGCGCCCACGCGCCCCGCAACGGGTGAAGGCTCGGGTCCTTCACGCCGTCGGGCCGTCTCTTGCGCGCGCGAACGGGTCGACGTAGACGCGAACGATGCGACGACGTGGTTCGGCCTCCGCGGCCCTGGCGTTCTCGACCCTGCTCTTCGCCTGCGAGGCGTCTTCCCCGGCACCCGAGGGCCCAGCGCTCGATGCGGCCGCGGCCGACGGGGGCGTGTCGACGGACGCCGCGGCGCCCGTCGATGCCCAGCGCCCTGCCCCCTTCGTCGGTCCGACGGGCATGACCGCCGGTTGCGGCACCGTGCCGACGGCACGGGGCGTCCTCGACCGCACGCTGACGGTGCGCGGCGCCGCACGCCGGTACCGCGCCGTGGTGCCCGAGACCTACGACGAGACCGTGCCGCACGCGCTGGTCTTCGCGTTTCACGGCCTCGGCGACAGCGCCGAGAACTTCCAGGCCGCGCTGCGCTTCGAGACGGTGACCGCGGGCGAGGCCATCGTCGTGTATCCGCACGGCGTGTTCTCCACGCTCGGTGCGAACGGATGGGATCTCGATCCCGAGGGCCCCGACTTCGAGCTCTTCGACACCCTGCTCGGCGCGCTCTCGGACGAGTTCTGCGTGGACCGCGCGCGGGTGCAGGTGCTCGGCTTCAGCTACGGCGGGTTCATGACGAACGCGCTCGGATGTCATCGGGGCGAGGTCGTGCGCGCGGTCGCGCCGATGGCCGCCACACCGCCGATGGGCGCCTGCGTCGGACAGGTCGCGGCCTGGCTCGTGCACGGCGAGGCCGACGCCGTCGTCGCCTACCCCGTCGGCACCCGCGCCCGCGACCGATGGCGCATCGAGAACGGCTGCGGGAACGACGGCGCGACCGACGCGAACGGCTGCACCGCGTACGACGGTTGCGACCCGGGCTACCCGGTCGTCTTCTGCTCGCATCCGGGCGGCCACACCGTGCCTTCGTTCGCGCCGCGGGCCATCTGGGAGTTCTTCGGACACGGTCCCTGAACCCCGTCGCGGCAGCCCCTGCCGCGTCCCCACGCGACCGGCGCGCCGACGCTTGGTACCATCCCCGGATGACCGAGCACTTCGACGTCCTCGTGATCGGCGCGGGTCTCTCGGGCATCGGTGCCGCACGGCATCTCCAGGACCGGTGTCCCGACAAGACCTACGCGATCCTCGAGGCGCGCGACGCCATCGGCGGGACCTGGGATCTCTTCCGCTATCCCGGCATCCGCTCGGACTCCGACATGTTCACCCTCGGCTACTCGTTCAAGCCGTGGAAGGAGCAGAAGGCCATCGCGGACGGGCCCTCCATCCTGAAGTACATCCGGGAGACGGCGCAGGAGAACGGCATCGAGGCCAAGATCCGGTTCGGGCACCGGGTCACGCGCGTCGCGTGGTCGAGCGCCGACGCTCGATGGCGCGTGCAGAGCACCCGGAAGGACACGTCCGAGCCCGTCGAGTTCACGTGCAACTTCCTTTATTCCTGCAGCGGCTACTACCGCTACGACCGCGGGTACACCCCCGATTTTCCGGGGCGTGAGCGCTTCGCCGGGCCCGTCGTCCACCCGCAGCAGTGGACCCCGGACGTCGAGCACGCGGGCAAGCGCGTCGTCGTCATCGGCAGCGGCGCGACCGCGATGACCCTCGTGCCCGAGCTGGCGAAGACCGCCGCGCACGTCGTGATGCTGCAGCGCTCCCCGACCTACGTGGTGTCGGCGCCGGCCAAGGACGCCATCGCCGATGCGCTCCGCCGCCGCCTCCCGCCGAAGGTCGCCTATGGGGTCACGCGCTGGAAGAACGTGCTGCTCGGCATGGCGTTCTATCAGTTCGCGCGGCGAAACCCCGCGCCCACGAAGCGGAAGCTCATCGAGCTGGTGAAGGCCGCGGTGGGTCCCGGCCACGACGTCGAGAGGCACTTCACGCCGCGATACGCTCCGTGGGATCAGCGGGTCTGCCTCGTACCCGACGGAGATCTCTTCGAGGCGATGCGCCAGGGGCGCGCCTCGGTCGTGACCGATCGCATCGAGTCGTTCACGGAGTCGGGGATCCAGCTCGCGTCGGGCGACACGCTCGAGGCCGACCTCATCGTGACCGCCACCGGCCTCGAGCTCGTCTTCCTCGGCGGCGTGCAGATCGAGGTCGATGGCCGGCGCGTCGAGGCGTCGGAGACCATGAGCTACAAAGGCATGATGCTCA
>CAIKNO010000453.1 GCA_903828805.1 uncultured Sandaracinus sp.
CCACGTCATCTCGGTCAGCTGCATGTTCACGTGCGTGGCGAGCGCCGCGTCCGCCGAAAGCGCCGCCGTCAGCGCGGCCGCCGACGCGTCGTCGCCACCGAGCGCGAGCGCCACCGCCGCGAACCTCCGCGCCCGCTCGTCGCCCAGGAGCGTGACCAGCTCCGCGCGCACCTCGGGTCCCGCCTGCTCGCCCACGATCACCACCGCCGCGCGCGTGCGCTCGTCGTCCTCCCCGCCCCGCACATAGCCCATGAGCCGTGCGAGCGCGGAGGCCGGGGTGCGCCGGCGAAGCGCGCGCACGAGCGATTGCCGCACCGGCGCCGGCGTCCGTGCGTCCATCGCGCGGTCGACCGCGGTGTCGAGGTTGGCGTCGTCGGCGACCACGCCGAGGACGGCCGCGGCGTCGCCGCGCAGGACCGGATCGGCCGCGGCGTCCGTCGCGAGCTCGAGCAGGTGCGGTGCGAGGTCCGCGACGCGGAAGCGAGCCACCACCTCGAGGGCGGCGCGCCACATCTCGCCGTCCTCCGCGCGGGTCGCGCCACGCGCAGGCAGACGGCCCGACACGCGCGCGCGGGCGAGCCCCATCGCGGCCGCATCGCCACAGCGTCCGAGGCCACGCAGCGCCGCGGGCATCGAGGGCGCATACCGCGCGAGCAACGCGCGCGCCTCGTCCCCGCACGCGCCGGACTCGCTCAGCGCTTCGAGCGCCGCGTTGCGAAGAGGGGCCCGATCCCGCGCGATGGAGACCAGCGTGGCCTCGACGTCCGCGGCCGTGCCGGTGTGCCCGAGGATCTCGACGGCGCTTCGGGGCCAATCGGCATCCCCCGCGAGCACCGGCTCGAGCACGGCCAGCAACCTCGGATCCGACACCTCGGCGAGGGCCGCGCCGATCTGCAAGCGCACCCGCCAGTCGACGTCTCCGCGCCGGTCGAGCTCCTCCACGAGCGCATCGCCCGCGCGGGGGTCGGCGATGGCCGCCAGCGCCGTGAGCATGGCCGCGCGCCGGACGGGGTCTTCCTCGCGGGCGACGAGGACGCCCATCGCGGGCGCGCCCACCTCGTTGAGGAACGCGACCTGCAACGAGGGCCAGAGCGCCCGGTTGGCGTCGAGCGCGGAGGCGAGGGCCCCGAGCGCCTCGGGCGTCCCGCTTCGGCCGAGCGAGACGAGGATGGCCTGGCGTACGTCCTGATCGGGATCGGCGACGTGGGCGATCAGCGCGGCCGTCCCCGCCGGATCGCGGGCGGGACCGAGCGACCCGGCCGCGAACTGCCGCACACGGGCGTCCGCGTGGCCCAGCCGCGACACGAGGCCCGGCACCCCGAGCCCGCGTGCGAGGACGGTCGAGTCGTAGCCCGGCAGCGCCTGCGCCTGACCCGACGGAATCGCCTCGACGACGAGCTCGGCCGCTTCGGCATCGCCCAGCGCCGCCAGCGCCCACGCGTACGGGAGCGGGTTCGTGGAGCGCCCGTCGTGCAGCAGCTCTCCCAGCCGCGCGCGGGCCGGCTCCGCCCCCGGCGCGCCGATCCTCGCGAGCGCGTACGCCGCGGCGACCCGGACCTCGTCGTTGGAGCCGAGCGCCTCGACCAGCGCAGGCACGGCCGCCGCATCCCGGAGCTGTCCGAGGCGCTCGATCGCCTGCAACCGGCCTGCATCGTCGAGCGCCCCCGAGCCCACCAAGGTCCGCAAGACAGGCAGCGCCTCCGCCTCCGGTTGCGCGAGCGCGGTCGTCAGCTCTGCCTCCGCGGCCGTCCGCGCGCGCTGACGCTGCACCACGAACGCGGCCCCGCCCCCGATGACCAGCACGAGCGCCATCACCGCGAGCTTCGTCCGCAGCGGCACCTTGCGCTGCATCTCCGCCATGAAGACGGCGGTGCCCATCACGGTGGACTGGAACGTGTTGCGCATCCCGCCGCGCTTGGTGCGCTGCGTCATGCCGGAGGGGAGTTCGGGGGGGCTCACGGGATGGTCACTCCTTCGGGGCTCACGGCGTCACGGGGACGGCGGCGGAGATCGGGACGGCGACGGAGATCGGGACGAGGCGCAGCTCGGCGCGATCTCGTCGGCCGGAGACCGACCGGTGCGCGTGCGTCAAGGGCTCGAAGCCAGGGGCCTGGAGCGTCAGGTTCAATTCGGTCCCGTCCGCGAGGTCGGGGATGGTGACCGGCGTCATGCCCACGAGCACACCCTCGCGGAACACCATCGCACCCGCGGGAACCGAGACGACCTCGAGCGCGCCGCGGCTCGGCCGGAGCGCCACCGACAACGCGGTGTCTCCGTCCACGTCGATCGACGAGGTGGAGTCTTCGTGTCCGGCGAGCCGCAGCACGAGCTGGTGGGTGCCCGGCGCGATCGGCAACGTCGCGGGGCTGAGCTGCTGGGTGTCGAAGCCGTCGAGCAGGATGGTCGCGCCCGCAGGGCTCGTCTCGATCTGGACCGTCGGCTCGCCCGACGTCAGGAAGAACGCGGTCGCGCCGACGAGGACGGCCACGGCGAGGAGGCCCGCGGCGAGCTGCAGGCGGCCCCGCGATGCCCGCCGCCCGCGGGAGGGCAGCACCGTGACGGGCGCGACCTCGAAGCCTGCCGCGCGGCGGGCCCGTCGCTGCTCGATGTCGGCCACGACCGCGACCCGGGTCGGCGAGGCCTCCCACTCTTCGTCCTGCGCGGCCCGCACCTTGACGCCGGGCGCCGACACGATGCTCGACGAGGCGTGCGCGACGAACTCGGACAGGTCGATGGGATCGTCGCCCGCCGCCTCGAGCGCGCGCTCGGGAAACAGGAACTGGACCAGCTGCGCCACCTGCGTGGCCCCGTAGCCGGGCGCGCTCTGACTCAGGTAGCGCTCGAGCTCGTCGGCGAGCGCCTGGGCACTCTGGGTGCGGGCGTTCCGGTCCTTCTGGAGCGCCTTGCGCACGATCTCGTCGAGCTCGGGCGGCACGTCCTTGCGAAGGCTTCGCAGCGACGGGATCTTCGCGTTGCGCGCCTTCGCGACGACCTCGGCGGCGTTCGAGCCCGGGTAGAGCGGCTCGCCGGCGAGCAATTCGAAGAGGAGAATCCCCGCGGCGAACACGTCCACGCGCGCATCGACGCCCTCGCCCCGCGCCTGCTCGGGGGCGAGGTAGTTGTACTTGCCCTTCACGACGCCGACCGCGGTCCGGCGGCTCCGGAGGAGGTTCCTCGCGACCCCGAAGTCGATCAGCTTGACCGTGCCCTCGAGCGAGAGGAGCACATTGGTCGGGGTCACGTCGCGGTGCACGATCCCGACCGGCCGGCCTTCGTCGTCCTTGAGCGTGTGGGCGGCGTGCAGGCCCCGGGCGATCTCGTGGACGATGTAGGCCGCCGCCGGCAGCGGCACGTGCAGATCGCGCTTCTCGCAGGCATCGAGCAGCTTCAGCGCATCGACGCCGTCGACCCACTCCATCGCGATGTAGAAGCGCTCGTCCACCCGACCGAGGTCGAAGACCTGGGCGATGTTCGGGTGGGTGATCCGCGAGACGAGCTTGGCCTCGTCGACGAGCAGGTCGATGAGCTCGGTGTCGTCCGCGTGCTCCGGAAGGACCCGCTTGACGCAGAGGGATCGCTCGAAGCCTCCGATCCCGCGGGTCTGCGCCAGGAACACCTCGGCCATGCCGCCGCGCCCGATGGGGCGCAGCAGGGTGTAAGGACCAAAATGCTCGGGCGAGAAAGACTCCACGGCGCGCCCATTGTCCTCGGTTCCTGCCCCGCCGCCCAGCGGGAACTTGGACCGCCCTCAGATCTCGGTGCCGAGCGTCTCGACGATGGTCGCCACCAAGGTCGCGTACGCGGTCGACCACTGACGCGAGGTCCACGCGCTCGAGTCCTCGCCGTGGAACGACGCCTCCGCCAGGCGCTCGATGCGCCGCACCCGGCCGGGGCTGAGCGCGAGCGAGG
>CAIKNO010000454.1 GCA_903828805.1 uncultured Sandaracinus sp.
CTGGGCCCCGCGACCTACGTGAAGCACGAAGGCGAGCTGCCGATGGCGGTCACGTGGAAGCTCGCGCACCCGCTGCCCGGAGATCTCTTCGCCGCGTTCGCCGCCGCCGTCGCGTGAGCTTCGAGGTCTGCGAGCGCCATGCCGGCGCTCCGGTCCGATGGTCCGCGGCCTCGGCGCCTTCGGTCGAAGCGGTCGTCCGTGGGCCGAATGGATCCTGCGGCCCCTGCGTTCCGTTGGCGACGTCGTGCAGCGCGACAAGCTCGGGGTGGCACGCCGGAGTGCCGTCCGGGTCTGAGGCCGCAGACCTCGAGACCGAAGCTCGACGCCTCGTCTTCACACGCCGCCTCCTCACGGCTCTTGGTACGCCTGCGCCACGAACGCGTCGAAGCTCGGGCTGGCCGGGCGGAGGTGAGCTGGCGCGCCAACTGCGCAGCCGGCGAGGACCATCCGCGTGGCGGATCCGGAGCGGTCCTGCCTTCCCGTTCGGCCTCGCGGTGCTCCTGGGTCGGGGGATGGACGAGCCGCTCTTGCACGAGGCTCGGACGGACCGCTCGACCGAGCGCTCCATCGAGCGCTCAATCGAGCACGAGCATCAGGTAGCGGCCGCCGGGGTCGGGCGTCACATCGCGCACTCCGAGCCCAGCGACGAGCTCGGGCAGTGGGATGGAGAGCCCCTCGAGCATGGTCGGCGCGAGGGTCTCCATCTGACTCTGGACGAGGCGGGTGAGCAGCCGGTCGTCGAGGTCGACGATGGGCTCGTTCTTCACCCATGCCTCGGCCGAGACCCCCGCGATGTGCAGCCCGAGGCTGTCGGCGCTCATCACCACGTCGACGTCGGCGCGGAGCACGGTACCGATGCGCACGACCTCGCGATCCCCCGCCCGCATCACCAGGTCGAGATCGCCGACCTCGACCCGCACGTCGCTCGTCTCTCCGGCGCGGACGAGGGGCGGCATCCCGACCTCGAGATCGACGCTGAGCGTGCTGCCCGGCGGCAACGCGGCGGCGACCCCGCGCCCGAGGAGTCCGGGATCGATCGTCGAGAGGTCCGTCATCCGGAACGACCCGGCGGCCCAGCCGGCGTGCACGAGCGCGCCGAGCAATCCGGTGTCGATGGCCGCGCCGTTCATGGGCTCGTCGCCCGGCCAGTACGGGGCGCCCGGGGCCGTCCCCGGGGCCACTCCGCGTACGGACGCGCCGACCCGCGCCCTGGGCACTCCGCCCGGCTCGAGTCCCGTGAGGCACACGTCGAGCGTGACCGGTGAGCCGAGCAGATCGACCTGCACCGAGGTGCGCAGAACGTCGATCATCCGCAGCGACGAGGTCAGGAGCGCGTCGGCCTGACGGGTCAGCTCGGCTTCGAGAAAGCGCCGGATCGTCCCCTCCGCCAGCGAGGTGATGGCATCGAGCACGAGATCGACGATGAAGCGGTGGGTGCGCAGCTCGATGTGGAACCGCGCGAGGTCGACGTCGACGTCGCGGTGACCGAGCGCGGTGACGCAAGTCTCCTGCGGCGGCGCCGTGATCGTGGTCTGCGCCGAGGCGTCCGTGGTGAGCGTGGCCGTCATGCCGACCTGCAGCCCCAGCGCGTTGCAGTCCCCGCGCACCACCACCCGCAGCTGCGGCAGCGCGATGGTCGCGCGGATCCCGTCCCCATCGGGGGAGGCACCGAGCAAGGGCTGTCCGTTGGTGATCGAGACGATGTCGACCGTGCACGGGCCCGCGCTCAGCAGCCGCCCGGGCGGGAGCGCCTCGGCGAGATTCAACGTCCCGACCTGGTCGCGCAAGACGGCGACGAGGGCGTCGATGCGGCGCTGATCGAGCGGCACCGCGGCGATGGCGGGATTGAGGGTGCCCTGGGGGGCGTAAGGGGTCGCGAGGAACGCTCGGTCGGCCTGGCGGCGGTGACCGGCGGCATCGCGGGCCTCGATCTCCACGTGGGTCAGCCCGGCCTCGAGCGCCGCGGGTGCGCGAAACCGCCGATCGGCTCCGACGGTCGCGGGCATCCCATCCACGTCGAGCGACGCGAGGCCGGCCGTCGCGACGACCGAGCCCACGACGGGCACGGTGCGCGCCTCCCACGCCTGGTACGAGCCCGTCTCGGAGGTGTCCACGGTCAGCGTGAAGGGCGCGTCGGGCCCCGTTTCGGCGGCGGGTGCGGAAGGACCACCCGATCCCCCGCGAAGGTTGAGGCCGGTCCC
>CAIKNO010000455.1 GCA_903828805.1 uncultured Sandaracinus sp.
CCGCTGCCTTCGAAGCCCGCGAGGCCATCCAGGCTCCGCGGGCTTTTTCACCGATGCAGCGCGCCGCCGACGTTCGCCCCTCCAACGACGACGATCGACCCGACCGCGTGTGCCTCCCCGCGGGTCAGGGTGGTTCGCCGAGCATCGTGCGCACGAACGCCCCGCTAACCCGCAAGACGATGTCGAGGTCCGTCCTCCGGGCGTAGTACCAGGCGTCCGGCGTCGAGTCAGACGCCGCGCCGACCTCGATTCGATAGGTGGACGCCTCGGGGCGGCGACGCGTGACGTCGAGCACGAGCCGAGGCGCCTCGAAGCCAGCCTCCGCGGGCGCAGGGCCGTAGGAGACGACACCTTGCGCGCGAAGGGAGGCCAGACGGTCGATCCAAGCGCTCGTTCGTGTGGGTTCGACCGACCCCGGCGCGGCGCGCCACCCGTCGCCGTCACGACGCAGTTCGATGCGCTGGCCGCCACCTTCGATGACCAGCGCCTCGAGATCCGCCTGGTCCGTCGCCAGGAGGTCCCGGCTGGCGAGCGGCCGGACGAGTGCGTCCACCAGTTCGGCCGGCGCGATGAACACCGCGGCATCGGCCCCCCACTGCGCGAACGCGCCACCCTCGGTCGAAGCACCGATCCGCAACGACACCGTGCGGGGCCCTGGCGTCGACGTCGGGCCGTTCGATGGGTCCGCCGCGGGGTCGGTGTCACTCGCCTCCCCGGCCACTGGACCTTCGAAGCGCGCCGAGACCTCCATCGAGGGGCGCTCGAGACCGTGCGAGGCGATGGGCCCCTCTGCCACGAAACGCACGGCCGCGAGCGACGCGAGCTGTCGGGCCGCGTCGCGCATGACGGCGCGATCCGCCAGCACCTCGAGGGGGGCCGTCACCCGCCACTCGGTCCCCGAGCGCTCGACGCGCTCGGTCGTTTGGCCCCGCACGACCTCGAGCGACCGGAGGCTCCCTTCCGCGTCGTGGTTCAGCACGCGCGCACGAAACCGGAGCGCGGTCGTGAGGAGCAGACCTTCCGCCGTCGAGGGGAAGCGCGTGAGCTGGGGGTCACCACCGCGGCGCACCCAGACCCCGTCGGCGTCCGACGCCCCGAGGGTCAGGGTCTCGCTCTGGGCGCCGTCTGCACGCGACAGCGTGACCTCGGCGCGCGGGGCGACGAGGCCGCGGGCAAGACGCGCAGACTCGGTGGCCGGCTCGAAGGCGGTCGCTTCCGCAGCACGCAGGCCCCTCATCCATTCCGCGAGCGCCTCGGCGTCGGCCGGGGACTCGGAGGCCCCGCGCACGAGGATCCAGTCATCCTCCTCACGCCGAACCTCGAACGTTCGCCCCTCGACGTCGACGCGCACGCGCTCGACCTCGTCGTCACGCATCGACACGAGGCGGGTCTCGCGGAGACGCTCGACGGTCACCTCGAGGGCCGCGACGTCCGACGCGCGCACGCACACGACGGGTCCTCGATCGCCCGCGATCGCGGCGAGTTCGCCGGGATGCTCCGCGCAGGGGCCTCCGATGCGAAGCCGCAGAGGAGCGCGGTCGGGGGACGGGCCCGTGGGGGCGCCGCGGTCGGTGCGCTCCCGACGAAACGTCCACTCCCAGGCGGCCGGCGCGAGACCAAACGACGCGAGCGCCGACGCGTCCTCGGCGACGAAGTGAGCCGCGCGCAGGCCGTGCAACGCCTGAAACGCCTCCTCCAAGGCGGAGGTCCGCGCGCGTACCTCGGTCGGAGCGCGCATGACCCAACCGGCCCCCGCGCGCTCGAGCCGGACGAGCTCCTCGCCGTGACGCCGCTCGAGGTGGCTCACGTCGATGCTTCGCAGGGCCGGGAGGACCTCTTTCGCACGAAAGTAGGCGAGGTCGTGGCCGAGGGCCTCCACGAAGTCACGACCGACGATGAAGGCGTCCGCCGGTCGATCGGACACGGCCACGTAGACGCCTTCGCCTCGTGGATCGTCTCCGCCGACCTTCACGCCGACGACCTGTCCCGCGACCGTGTATCGAAGCGTGGTGCGGGGCGACGACAACCCGAACGTCTGGAGATCCTCGGAGGAAACCCCGGACAACGTGCGGCGGGCCTCCAGATACTCGAGCGACGAGAGCAGGCCATCGACGGCCTCCTGATCCGCATCCGACCCGATCGGCGCAGTCAGCGTCCAGTGGCCGATCTCGAACGCCTCGAGGTCTTCCTCACGCTCGCGGAACAGGGTGAGAGCAGAGCCGCCCGTCGAGAGTTCGACCTGCGTCACGCGGGGCCGGACGAACGATCGAAGCACCCTCGTGCGGCGCGACGCGAGGTCTCCCGTCGACAGCTGTCCCCGCTCGTACAGGACGATGAACGCAGCCATGGCCAAGGCGACGACGGCGAGGGCGGCGGTGGTTCGCTTGCTCATGGTCTGGGCGCTCCCCGAGACGTCAACTGCGTCGGTTCCACCACACCGCAAACCCGAGGAAGGTCACGGCGAGGGGCAGCAACACCACCACCCGAAAGAACAAGCCCGTCACGTCGTCCTGCGTCATCCGGACCGGCTGCGCCGAGATGCGCCTCGAGGGCAGTTCGATCAGCGCCGCGCGCTCGGTGAGCCATCCGACGACCGCACTCGCGACGTCGAAGTTCACGACCTCGCCCGTCGCGAGGTAGCGCGCGTCGAGGAAGTCGGAATCACCGACGACCACGACCCGCCCGCCCTCGCGATCCTCGCTCGGCTCGCCCTCGCCTTCCGGCGCCTCGCCGACCGCCTCCACGCGGGTGGCGACGCCGATCGAGACCGGCCCCGCGAGATCGGCGTCGTCGCGGGTCGGCTCGCCCTCCGCCACCAACCGCGCGATGTCGGTCTCCGCGAAGGACGACTCGCTCGCCGAGAAGAGCGTCGTCGCCCGTTCAGGGTCGATCGGCCGGATGGACCGAGTCAGTTCCGTGACCATCCCGAGCCCCGGCACCTGCCGAAAGCCTCGGGTCACGGGGTGATCGCCCCACGTCGCCACGAGGAATGGGCCGGCTGGATTCGTCGCGCCCTGGGGCAGGAACCGAGGGTCGAGCTCCAGCACGATGGACCGGTCGACGCGGATCCCGAAGTCTCGAAGGACCTCTTCGAGGCCCGACGCCGGGATCTCGTCGCGCTGGATCTCCGGATCGAGGGTGACCAGCAGATTGCCCCCGCCGCGGACGTAGCGCTGCAGCAAGGCGGCCTCGTCCGCGGTGAACGCCACGGTCGGACCGACCGCGAAGACGGCATCGCAGCCCTCGGGCACGGCCGACAGCCCCCGCGTCTCGAACGCCTCGAGCTCGAGGTTCTCTCGCCGCATCTCGTCCTGCAGACCGCCCAGGTCACGCTGGGCCCCGCGGTCCAGGGTCCACTCGCCGTGGCCCTGCGTGAGGCACACCTTCGTCCGGCGACCCGACGTCACTTCGAGGATGCCCCCGGTGACGGCCTGCTCCGAGCGCACGTCGAGGCGCGACTCCCCTTCCTGGAGCGACTCCATGTCGACCGAGACCAGATCGTCGCGGGTCACCTTCCACGTGCGATCGCCAGCCACCATCACCAGCGCGACGTCCGCGCCGACCGTGCCGTCGGTCGACTGCGAGCTTCCGATGCC
>CAIKNO010000456.1 GCA_903828805.1 uncultured Sandaracinus sp.
CGTCCGCGTCGTTGCCGCTCGTCGCCGTGCGTTCGCACGACTTCTCGCGTCGCCTTGCGGCCGGACCCGTCTGAATGGCGGGGCTCGGTCCGATTCATTCACAGCCGCTGAGCGCGGGCACAGCGACGCTGCCCGCTCGAACGCCCGCCCACGGCTGGCGGGCGTTCTGCTTCGACGCGTGGTCCGCGATGGGCCGCGCAGGGTCGTGCCCGCGGCCAGCCCACGGCGTGGCCGCGGCTGCTGCCCGGGCCCGGGGTCCCGTCCGGAGGCATCGGGCGGACGCTCAGCCCCCCGTGGGCGGCAGGCACATCGAGTCGCAGGCGGCGGTGTCCGCGTCGAGGCGCAGGAGCAGCGGTGTGCAGGTGCCGAGCTCCTCGACCATCAGGTGAGCGGGCAGCGCCGCCCCCTCGACGATCCCGGCCGCCTCGAGGCATCCGCGCGGCGGATGATACCCGAAGTTGGCGAAGAAAATCTGCACGAAGGGCAGCGACCCGCCGCCCCACGAAGGCTGCGACTCGAGGCATGCCCGCGCCTCGGGATCGAGCGTCGTGAACGCGAGCGTGACCCGCACCCCGTCGACGCACGTCGCCTCCCCGGGCGGTGCCGGCTCGAAGGGCGCGACCGTCACGATGCCCGGGATCGACCGGTACCTGCAGCTCTTGCCCTCGAGCACGAAGCCTCCGCACGAGTCGGGGACCGACATGGTGCCGAGCTCCACCACGGCCTCCCGGCGCGCCGTGCCGAGGCCCATCGCCGTCACCTCGACGGTGTACACGAAGCGGGCTCCGTCGATCGAGGTCCACGCGAGCTGGTCGTTGAGGGGCCCAGCGACGACGCGCCCCGCGGGGTCGGTCGTCAGCCGGATCGGGAACGTCGTCTCGGGGAAGCCCATGACCCGGGCGAAACGCTCCGGTGCCGCAGGATCGGCGGCGTGCCGGACCGTGACCACCACGTCGGTGCCCGCGGGCACCCGGGCACCGTCGAAGACCAGCACGGGCTGCACCATCGAGCCGCCCTGCGGACCCCACACCCACGGCACCGAGGCGTCGTCGAAGACCGGCACCGCGGGCTGCCCCGGCTGGCCCACCACCTCGAGATCGAACTCGAGCGCGCCGCACCCGTCGCACGCGCCGTCGCGTGGCGGGCCCGCGTCCGGCGTCCCGGCGTCCGTGGCTGCACCTCCCCCACAGCCCGCCCCCGCGAGCGCGACGACGAATCCGATCAGAACGTGGACGAACGAGATGCGCATCAAGCCTCCCCGAGCTGCGCGTCCGATCCGGACGCGACGGGCAGCAGCGTAGCGCGACTCCGGCCCCTCAGGGCGCCGCGCCCTCGACCGTGTGTAAGGCGAGTCCGAGCGCGGCGTCGCGCGACTGCGGCCCCTCAGGGCGCGGGGCGCCCTCGACCGCGCGGCCGCTACGCCGTCACGGCATCGGCACGTCGGCCGGCCTGCGGGTCAGCGCATCGAGACCGGCCGCCGCGAGGCGTGCACCGCCCGTCCGGCCCCAGCAGTAGGCCCGCCCATCGACCCCCACCGCGCAGTTGGGCCCGGTCGTCGGCGCGGCCCCGAACACCAGGTCGGACGCCGCGAGCGGGATCGCCCCCGAGGAACGCCCCGCGACGTCGCTGCCCGTCCCGGCCGCCCCCCACTCGTTCGGCACGCTGCACGTCCACGCCGATCCGTCGCGCGTCACGCAGCTCGACGGCACCGAGCTCTGCTCGAAGAACGCCCAGTCGCGTACGCCCTCGTTCGCCGGCGATGGGACTGCGCGGACGACACCGTCTCCCCAGACGCGCGTGCCCGTGCCGGTGATCGGCGTCGAGAGGCAACGGTCCCACGCGCACTCGAGGTAGCCGACGCCGGTGAGCGGGACCGGCACCATCGCGGTCGACGTGTCGAGGGTGGCCGGGCCCGGGACGTAGCGGTTCGTCGAGGTGCCGTCGGCGAGCTCCCCTTCGATGTTCCGCCCCCAGCAGAGCACCGCTCCGTCGTTCCGGAGCGCACACACCCCATGCGGCGTCGTCGAGAGGGAGCGCACGCCCGTCAGGCCTGCCACGTCCACCGGCGAGGTCGTGTTCACGATCATCCCGTTGCCGAGCTGCCCGTAGAAGTTGTAGCCCCAGCAGCGCACCGTGCCGCCGCTCCGGAGCGCGCAGCTCGAGTAGTCCGTCGCCACCACCTGGGTCGCGTCGGTCAGACCGGACACCTGCACCGGCACCGCCGAGAAGCCCCCTCCTCCGACCGCGTGGCCGAGCTGACCGTAGGCGTTCGAGCCCCAGCACGACACCGCGCCGCCGCTGCGCACCACGCACGTGTGCTGGACGCCCGAGGCGATGCCGACCGCGTCCACGAGTCCAGAGACGGCCGCAGGGGTCGTCCGCGCCACGACGTCCCCGCTGCCGAGCTGGCCCTGAGCGCTCGACTGGGTGCTGATGCCTCCCCAGCACTGCACGCCTCCGCTGACCAGGACCACGCAGCGGAACCCGTTCGCGTCGGAGCTGCCGCCCTGGGCCATCGCCCGCGCGCCCGTGATGCCGAGGACGACGGCCGGCGCTGCGCGGCGCTCGGTGCCGCCGCCGGCTTCGCCGAAGGTGTTGTCGCCCCAGCACCGCACGTGCCGATCCTCGGAGAGCGCGCACGTGTGGTGATCGCCGGCGCCGAGCCAGCGCTGGGCCTCGAGACCGGGCACGCGCACCGGCGCCGTGCGCGGATCGGTCGTTCCGTCCCCGAGCTGGGCGACCGTGTTGGCGCCCCAGCACCAGATCGCGCCGTCGGTGCCGAGCGCGCAGCTGTGGGCACCGCCCGCCCGGACGCGCCGCGCGCGCACGCCCGGCACCGCGACAGGAGTGGCCCTGTCGATCGCGGTCCCATCTCCGAGCTGGCCCTCGTCGTTGCGTCCCCAGCACGCCAGCGACCCGTCTCCGCGCACCGCGCACGTGTGGTCCCGTCCTGCCGACAGGGAGACCGCATCGACGAGGCCTGCGACCTCGACCATCGTGGCGCTCGATACGGCGCGACCGTCGCCGAGCTGACCCCGGGCGTTGTCGCCGGCACATCGAACCGCACCCGCACGATCGCGCACGCAGACGTGGGCTGCACCGACCGCGACCTCCGCGGCGTCGGCGACGTCGGCGCGGGTGGTGACCACGAGGTCGTTCCCCCAGCAGCGCACCGTTCCGTCGAACCTGCGTGCACAGAACGTGGCGTCGAACCCGCTGACCTGGGTGATGAGATCGAGCCCCGCCACCTGCTGCAGCGGCAGCGTCGCCCCCCAGCAGTAGACGATGCCGTCGGTGTGCACGCCGCATGCACGCGTCGACCCCACCGCCATCTGCCGCACGTTCTCGAGGGGGCGTCCGATCACATCGTGGATCTCGACCGGGCTGGCCGAGTGCCCGGCCGTGCCGACCCGGTCGACCAGCATCCCGGCGTTGTTGCCCCAGCAGAACACCCGGCCGCTGGTGAACCTCACGCACGAGTTCGTGCCGTTCACCTCGAGGTCCTCTGCCGTCGCGCACACGCCCGCGACGCAGCCCGCCGGGCAGAGGTGACCGCATGCGCCGCAGTGGTCCTGATCGCGACGCAGGTCGCGGCACGCACCGTCGCAGAGCGTCTGACCCGCAGGGCAGATGGGACTGCAACGCCCGTCCACGCAGTCCTCGCCGACGCCGCACGTGTTGCCGCAGAAGCCGCAGTGCCGGCGGTCCCGCGACGCATCGACGCAGCCCTCGCCGCAATCGGTCGTGCCCGGGCGGCACGCGCAGGTCGAGGCCTCGCACACTTGGCCGCCACTGCACGCGTTGCCGCACGCCCCGCAATGCTCGACGTCGGTGCCCGTCGTGACGCACGCGCCGCCGCAATCGACCTGACCCGCCGGGCACATCGCCACGCACACCCCGGAGGCGCATGCCGTGCCCGCCGCGCAAGCCATCCCGCATCCCCCGCAGTGCAGCGCGCTCGCGGAGAGATCGACGCACGCACCGTCGCAGCGTGTGCGCCCGGCCGTGCACGGCACCTCGCACGCCCCGGCCTCGCAGACCTGACCGGGGGCGCATTCGATGCCACACCCGCCGCAGTTCGCCGCGTCGGCCTGCGGGTCCACGCAGCGCTCGCTGCAACACGCGTCGGCACCGTCCGGACAGGGACGCGCCGGCACGCTGCACCCGGGGCGGCAGCGGTTGCTCGTGCAGAGGGCGCCCTCGGGGCACTGACCGTCGTGGACGCACGCCACGCAGAGGTGCCGGCTCGGATCGCAACGGGACGCCTCGTCGCCCATCCCCACGCAACCCTCGTCCGTCGAGCAGCCCGCGACGCACACCTGGGTCGCGAGGTCGCAGTGCTCGGCGCCCGGGCAGTGCGCGTCGAAGACGCAGCCGACGCACGCGTGGGCGCCGACGTCGCACACCGGGGTGGCCGGGGTCGCACGGCACCCCTCGTCGCGGGAACACCCCGGGGCGCACGTCCCGGTGGCCGGATCGCAGTGAAAGTCCGCGGGGCAGTCGCGCGGGCCTTCGCACGCACGCGGGCCCGCGTCCGCGAGGGCGGCCCCGTCGTTCGGGTCCGCGGCGGCATCACCCGGGTCGGCGTCAGGCGCATCGCCGGCGTCGGAACCAGCACCCGCGTCGACCGCACCGTCGAGCGGGACGGGGCCGTCGGGGCTGCACCCGACGACCGAGAGGAGCAGCAGCACGAGCAAGGTCGAGCAGGCGGTGCGGGTCATGGCAAGAGGCTCCAGCGTGGCATTCGTGGCGGTTCGTCGCGGAGAGGCGGCCGGTCAAGGCAGGGGCACGATCGAGGGCGTCAGGGTCTGGCCGAAGATGCCCGCGGCCTCGAGCAGACCGTTGGCCGTCCAGCCCCAGCACCGCGCGCGACCGTCTGAGGTGACGCCGCAGTGAGGACCGTGGAGCGCGTCGGGCGAGGGACGCACGACCCGGAAGCTCCCGACCACGGTCCCCATCGCGGTGCGGGCGTCCACGGTCCCGCTGCCCAAGCCACCATATTCGGCGTCGCCCGTGCACGACCACGTCGCGTCGTCGGGCGTGGTGCACGACATCGTCAAGAGCGCCCAGGCGCTCAGGCCTGCGTAGCGCGCATCCCGCGCCGCGCGCCGCGATGCGCTGCCGCCGCCGCCCCAGCGCCACGGATTGCCGGGCGCCGTGGTCTGGGCGAGACAGACGCTCCCGCTGCAGTCGAACGAGACGACCCCCGTCAGAGGGACCGGCACCGTCAGCGTGGAGGCCGACGTCGTGACCGCCGCGGGAACGTAGCGGTTCGTGGTCGTCCCGTCGGCGAGCTGCCCCTCGACGTTGCGGCCCCAGCAGTGCACCTGACCGTCGCTCTTGCGCGCGCAGGTCGACGCGACGAACGCGTCGAGCTGCACGACCCCCGACAGGCCCGTCACCGTCACCGGCGTCGTCCGCGGCAGGACCGTGCCGTCCCCGAGCTGGCCCGTGCCGTTGCTGCCCCAGCACTGGACGCTGCCGGTCGCGCCGAGCGCGCAGGCATGCGCATTCCCCACGACCAGCTGGGTGGCGCCCGAGACCCCGGAGACCGTGACCGGGACGGCGCTGTCGGTCGCTGCGCCGTTGCCGAGTTCGCCTGCCGAGCCCTCTCCCCAGCACACCACCGAGCCGCCGCTGCGAAGGGCGCAGGCGTGCGCGTTGCCGGCGCCGATCTGCGTCGCGTCGGTGAGCCCGCCCACCTCGACCGGGAGCGCAGACGGCACGGTCGTGCCGTTGCCGAGCTGGCCCTGGCCGTTGCTGCCGGACGACGCGGAGGTCCAGCAACGGACCCGACCGGTGTCGAGGAGCGCGCAGCGGAAGAGGCCGGCGACCGTGCTGCCGTCCGTGCTCTGCGCGAGGTCGCGCACACCGCTCAGCCCGAGGATCTCGGCCGGGGTCGCGCGCACTTCGGTGCCGCCGCCGGCCTCGCCGTAGAAGTTGGTGCCCCAGCACCGCACCTCGTCGTCGCGCCCGACACCGCACGTGTGATGGTCGCCGACGGCGATCCATCGCTGAGGACCCGCGCCGACGACCGCCACGGGGCGCGCGCTCGGCGCGCGGGTGCCATCGCCGAGCCGACCGTCGCCGTTGCGGCCCCAGCACCACGCCGCGCCGCCCGCGTCGAGGGCACACGTGTGGGCCGCGCCTGCGCGCACCATGGTCGCCGACGCGAGACCGACGACGGGAACCGGCCGAGACCGGTACGTGAGCGATCCGTCGCCGAGCTGTCCATCGGGGTTCTGTCCCCAGCACGCCACCTCGCCGCTGGCGCGGCGCACGCACGAGTGCGCAAAGCCGACCGAGAGTTCCACCGCGTCGTCGATCCCAAGGACGCCGACCGGCGCGGTCCGCGCCACCGTGGTTCCATCGCCGAGCTCGCCGCTGGAGTTGCGGCCCCAGCACGTCACCTGCCCGGTGCTCGAGCGGGCGCAGCTGTGCCGTCCGCCGACGCCCACCTCGAGCGCTCCGCTCACGCCCGCGACCGGGGCGGCGATGCGGGTGTCGCCCCAGCACCAGACGGTCCCGTCGGCGCGACGCGCGCAGAACGTGGCCGCCTCTCCGGCGATCTGTGTGACCTCGGTCAGGTCGGGCACGAGCGTGGGGTAGGCGTCGACGATCCAGCAGAGGACGCGCCCGTCGCTGCGAAGCGCGCACGTGCGGGAAGCCGCCGCCACGACCTGGCGCACGTTCTCGATCGGGCGGCCGATCGCATCCACGATCTCGACCGGATCGGCGCGGTGCTCGACACCGAC
>CAIKNO010000457.1 GCA_903828805.1 uncultured Sandaracinus sp.
GCACTGCACCCGGGCGCGCACCTCGGCTCGACGAAGAGCAGCGTGAGGCGCTGATCGCAATCGTCGAGGCCGGTCCGCAATCCGCCGGGTACGCGAGCGGCGTCTGGACAGGGTGTAGTTCCCATCCTGACGCCGGGAGTGTCATCGTGACGTGCGAGAACGCCGCGATTTCCGTTCGGGCTTCGGCGTGATGTCGACGACGTTGGCGAGCACGTGGACGTCGTGCTGGTAGGTCGCGGCGACGAGGGCCCAGGCCTCGTCGAAGCGGTCGCTCTGGTCCCATCCGCGCATCGTGAGGATCGCCTGCGCTCCGTGGTGGCTCCAGCGCATGCCGCTGAGTTTGAGTCGCTGAGCGACGAGCGTCTTACATGCGGCCTCGACGACGCCGCTGCCGATCATGAAGCCCCCTCGCTTCCACTCCGCGTAGCGCATCCGCGCCTTGTTCTTACGGAAGTAGCGGAGCACCTGTTCGACGCGCTTGATGCGCGGATGGGTGCGCCGAAGATACGCGAGCGCGTTGATCACCGCCGTCGCGCCTTCGTCCTCGGTCAGCAGTCGCTCCCGCAGGAACTCGAACTTGTGCCGCGTCGCGAAGGTGCCGTCGCCGTGCACCGCCGCGATGGCCTGGGCGAGGTGCTCGGTGGCGTGGAAAAAGTCCAGGATCTCCGGTCCTTCAGGCAGCGTCGCGAGGTACTCCCAGTTGTCGCCGCCCGCGTCGGTGACCTTCGCCACCCGCAGTCCGGGCCGCTGCGCGAGCACGTGTTCGAGGTCTCGTCGCAGCGTCTCCTTGAGAGCACGCTTCTTGTGCTCGGGGCCACGCCCGAAGCGGACAGCCGAGATGAGGTCGCCCTTCTCGTCGCAGAACGCGAGCGTCGCGCAGCCGATCTCGCGGTAGCCGGCCGGGCCCTTGCTCTGACGGCCTTCGGACGCCGCCGCGCTCCGCACCGCGGTCGGACTTCTGCCTCCGTCGATCGGCGCGAGCACCCCGTCGATCGACACCGCAACGCTCGCGGTCCCGTCCGGCACGACGATCGCCTCGCGGAGCACGTGTTCGTACTTCTCCCGCTCCGCCTCCCAGCGCTCCCCGAGCGCGCGCGGGAGCCGATCGAGGCTGCTCTTGGACGGCTCCATGTTGCCGACGCGCTCGAAGAGTTCCTCGGCCTTCTGCGGCGTCATCTGCGTCACGACCCACGAGGCCTGCTCGGCCGCGCGCTGCGTCCAAAAGCCTTCGACGATCCCCAATCGCGCGTCGATCGCCGCGAGCGCATGGGCGGTCGGATCGGCGCGGTCCTTGTAGAGCCAGCGCTCCACCTCCACCTCGCCGCACGCGGTCATGTACGTCTGCTTGCTTCGCAGAACTCGCCGGTGAACGCGCCCGTCGATCTCGATCGCATCGGCGTCCACGTCCGACGCCGACATGACGTCGGCCACGATCTCGCGCTCGACCTCGACCAGACGCTCGTGCAGCGCCTTCTCAAACTCGTAGAACTCGCGCGCACCCGTCTTGCCCTGCATCGCGTGATCTTCGAGGAAGTCGCGGACCCCGTCGAGCACTCGGTCGTGGAACGAACGTCGAGCCTCGCGCGCGCTACGAACGCGGCGCTCGACGTCGGCGAGGGTGGGGATCCGTGCAGAGGAGGGGCGCTTCATGCCGGTGTCAACACGCCGGAGGCCGCCGAATTCCACGAAATGTTCATGTCAGGATCAGATCTGCACCGTCTGGACAGGTCCGATGATCGGCGACCTCATCGAGCGCCGCTTCGGCGTCCGCTACCACAACCATCACGTGCCTCGCCTCTTGCACCAGCTCGGCTTCTCGGTGCAGCGCCCGCGAA